>NZ_JBPFDQ010000112.1:0-16185 GCF_059415045.1 Ferdinandcohnia sp. SAFN-114
GGTACATGGCATAGAGTACAAATTATCGGATATTCTCTAACCATGAAAAGGACCGGGCTATGCCCGGTTTTTCTTATAAATAGACACCTGTGCTGATTTAATATAATCTGTTGCTTGTATGCTTATTACTCCTTCTGTACCATCTTTAAGAACTAATCTAATGGTTCACTGCTAGGTGATGCCTTTTCATATGGGCAATATTTGGGGTAGTTTCCATATCTAGAACCCCTTCTCCAGCATGTACTCTATCAAAATTCAATAGAGAGAGAATAGAAAAAACTAATCATGACGACATTTTTAAAATTATCGGTTAAATTACCAATTACTGTGTTTGAGTGTAAATAAAAAAAGAGGGTTCAATAACCCTCCTTCCAATCTTATGAATATCTTATCTTAGATTTAAATAAAAAACAGTAAGGATGGACGTTTCCTTACTGTCTGCTCAATCGCTCTACCTCTGACTCTACTTTGTAGACTCTTTTATTTAATGCTTCTGTTTTATCATCAACATGTCCAACAATCTTCTCTGTGTATAATCCTAAACTATCGACGATATTTTTTTGTAAATTTTCTTGACCAACTTCAAGTCGGTTTTGCCCTTGTTTTAATTCATTTATGTCAGTTCGAATCTCTTTTAATTCATTTAAAATCTGTTTTAAGATTTCTTCCATAGATATTCACCCTCCGCTCACATCTTCATAACTTATTATATCATCAATTGATAAAACATAAAGATAAATAATATAAGAATGAAAAAGCTTTACACGGTGATTACTAGTGCAAAAACTCTCAAGTAGTAACGGTTGGACGGCTTGCGAAACACGGCTCTCATTGTAGTATGTATGGAACAATAAAAGTCCCCTAAAAAATTACTTTTTACACCATTTACAAAGAAATGTTTTAAAAATAATAGTCAGAGGACTTCTACTAATTTTTATTTAAGTGTTATTGGAATGCATTTTTACTCCTTTAAAAGGTCCAGTGAATGACTAACATAAAAAAGTTTTGCACAATATAAAAATATCCCCCTCGAAAACAACACTTTTAAAACTCTCCCCAATGGGGGGTGTAATTATTTATCCAGCAACTTTAAGTGAAAGTTGAGTTTCCCTCCACTCAATTCTCAAATTTTCACAAAAAACTTCTTTTACCGCATTAGAGATGTATTCATCCCTATCCTCATCCTCCAAATGTTTAAATTCTTCTTTATCCAAAATAATTTTCAGTTGTACATCTTTCGTCCCATTAATCGTCACTTTTACATCTAATTCCATTACTATCCCTCCTTATACAACTTGTCTTTATAAATGTTTATTCTTGAAGGAAGAAAATAATACCTAAAAATAACTAACATAAACATTGTGAAAAAAACTCCCAAAGATTTAAAAAACCATTTCCTTTTGTCAACGTTGAAGGAGAATCACACTTCCTCTTCTTGAACTATACTTAAGAAATGGACTAAGACCCTAAACAGTATTAGAAACTATGATAATCTTTTGATATGGTTTGCCTCTATCAAGAAATATCTGAACTTGACTTTCCCCTTTCAGAATATCTAGACCAACGACTGGATTTACTTTTATGCTCCTAATGAAAAATGATAATAAAGTTGTTTACGATATGCCCAGGTATTAGGATAATTTAGGAGTTGATAAACCATAAAGAGGAAATAATTGAAACACGTAACAACACTTCGGTTGGGATTAGAAAGTGATGCCACAAATTTCTTAATAACAATTTTTCCATGCTTTATTAATCTTTTCTGTGAAATTTAATAAATAAAGTGGGAATCATTAAATATCGAAAAGCAATGGAGATATCAAAGGGTCAATGAGAGGCTAGATGAAGAATTTAATAATTAAATAGAGGATAGCAATGATTCAGCTTTCCTCTATTTATCTAGTTAGTAGATTTTAACGTTCTTTTGGAATTACTGGTACAAGTAAATAAGATGGTTTTCCTGAAGATGTATGAATAGTGACTTTACTCCTGAATACCTCTTCAGGACGATCACGAGGATCGTCATGCCAGAAAGCACCTGAGCCTGTCATTAATCTTGTATGGTACATGGTTCCATCTTCATCATGACTATAATCAGAACCACCTACCGTTAATCCTAGTCTATATCCTTTTGGTATAACAATTGATGTAGGCCAAAGTTCAATATCAAGTTCATATATCTCATTAGGAATTAACGGCTGAACTTCATTATGAGGATGAAAAGGGCGGTATTCTGTGCTCTTCTCAAGATCTAGTTTACGATGAGAAGCGCGTAGCCATCCCTGAGTAATAGGTGTTTTTGGATCCTGGGCTCCACTGAACAATACTTCTTTCCCAGTTGGATCAAAGAGTCTAATTGTTAGGAATACATCTGTGTCTTCTGTAGATGAAGAAACAAATAGTTTTGCAGAAACTGGTCCTGTAATCTCCATTTCCACTTCGTATGTTGGAGTCAAGAACGTTACCCCTTCACTGAATGTATCATATTCAATATGACCGTCGATGGGCTGTTTACTCAGGCTTAAATTGTTTGTATCTATATATAGACGTGTCCATTCTGTTTTTGGGAGAGGCCAAGCTTCTTCCTGCCTATTAACAAACCCATCCAAACCTCTAACTTGCAATAATACTGGTGGAAGCTCGTTCCATCCATTATCTTCCCCTTTTAGATAATAATCAAAGAATTGTCTTTGAAGATTTCTTCCGTAGTCAGTATAGAAATGTGTCCAATGTTCCAACCCGTGAATTTCCAGCCACTTTTCCTTTGAAGCAGCCTGCACATACCCTTCTACATTTCCTCTTAGATGTAAACCAAGACCGCCCCAGTTACCAGCTGACAAAATGGGAACAGTTACTTTAGACCAGTCCACTTGTCTTTCTAAATAATAAGGATCGGTTGCTAACGTGTTAGAGTATATTTCATGATCGATATCAATACGATTTTTAGCAAGTTCTTCATCTGATAATGTTTCAGGTCCTGCAATAAATTTACCAGTATTGGGGTTAATTGAGCCATTTTTTCCGACTCCATTTTGAACCTTTAATACTTGTGGTCCATACCATGTAGACCAGAAAGCAGAAGCAATTCCCCCATGATGAGTTGCATCTCTATAGAAATCACTCGCGCCCTCCCAAGGACATATCGCAACTAGATGAGGTGGCTGTAGTGCTGCTACTTGCCATTGATTCATACCATAATAGGAAATTCCATTTAAACCTACTTTTCCGTTACTCCATGGTTGTACCCCTGCCCATTCAATACATTCATAAAAATCTTGCGTTTCTCTTTTTGAAAAAGGATTTAAATAACCAGGCGAAGTTCCTGTTCCTCTTGAATCCACACGAATACAAATATATCCATATGGAACCCACTTTTCGGGATCTACCGCTTCCCAAGTTTGATACTTATTGGTGGAGCCTTCTGGAATTTCTGGGTGTTCCTCTGTCATACGTTCCCATTGCCAAGGATACCCTTCCTGGAATGGTAATCCTTTTGCATATGGACCATAGGTCATAATAACTGGATATTGTCCCTCTTCAACCGGAGCGTAAATATCTGCACGAACAATACTTCCATCACTCATTGGGATTTCTACATCCCATGAAATCTTCATATTATCTTGAATTACCGTTTCAACCGCCATATTTTTCCACCTCTCCAAAAGTAAATAGATTAAACGCCTTACTTAACTTCAAAGGTATTTAACTCAATAGTTAAGCGTTAAAAAATATTCGGAATATTTATTAAACAATATATCCTATATAGACTATATTTCAAAATAAATAATTAATCTTTATGGGCGGTAAACAAATAATCCTATTAAAAAATGTTGACTTCTAACAATCAAAGGAAGGTATTTTCTCTTGAAGTTAAAAACCTATTTTGTTCTCAACAATCCGGAAGGATTATCAAGTACTTCAGCAGCTTCGAGTGCAAATAAATATGTAAATCGAACCTCCCAAGAGTTAATATCCCGTTTAATAACACTCTGAATCTTCTTTAATCTGTATGCAATTGTGTTTGGATGGACAAACATTCGCTTTGCGGTTTCATGAGCATTGCCACCATTTTGCAGATAAACATATAATGTTTCCCTTAAAACATCTTTATTTTGATTATCATGGGTTACAAGATCTCCTAAAAAGTCATTGCAAAAGTTCCTTAATTCTTCTCTATTATGGACCATCGAAATGATCCTATGTATCCCCAAATCCTGATAAAGTACAATAGGTCCTTTCATCTGAAACGATTTAGCAATTGTTTTTGCCGAGAGGGCCTCATTAAAACTTTTGCCAACTTGCTGTAAGTCATTTTGCGCGCTACCAATTCCTGCAAAATAACTATGAATAAGCTGTTGCTTTTTACATTCACTTAGAATAATATCTAGTTCTTTTCCTAATGTACCTGCAGCAGAGGAAACAATTGATGATTGAAAGAACGCCAATACATATAACGTGGAGGTTTCACTCTTTCCAACAAAAACATTATCAAAGTGATTAAGAAGGTGTTTCATAATTCTCTCAGTCAACCGTTCTGTTGAGGTATCCCAGGCATAGCTCTCCTCAATTAAATTTTCTCCCCCTAACTCAACTACAGCCATTACAACAGGCTTTGTCCAATCATTGTGATGTAAATAAAATTCATTTACCAGATCAGAACCGAATCTTCCATTCACAAGATCGTTAATCATCGATACAGTTTTAGTTCTTAATGTCCGTTCATGAATAAGCTGCTTCATAAACTGAAGGGCCAAAGTAGTTGTAGCATGTTCAAGAATCATTAAGTCAAGCTGAGACACTTTTTTATTCGTTGCAATAACAGAAATAAAACCATAAACCATTTTATTAGAGAGAATGGGAACAGTGATCGTATTTAGACTTATGTTAGAATTTAGGGGAAGTTCCAGTTTTCCTTTTATTTTATTTGATATCACGTTTTTGTAAAAATCGGTACATGCTAATTTTTCTTTAAAAACAGGACTTAACCGTTCCTCTATGAATTTATTATTTTTTTCTTCGTCTATAATACTATTTTGACTCAATGAAATATGGTTAAGCCTCGCATCTTCAATAATAATTGGATTCCCGACAAGATTTGAAATCTGATTGGCAATCACCTGAACAGATTCATTTTCGAGAACCAGAGATATTAATGCGTTATGTACTTCTTCGGTTCTTTGAAGGATGTTTATTTGGGTATCCATAAGAAGTTTCATAACGGACTCAATAACATTTGGCCATGTAACCTCCGTTGATATTTCGATGATAGGAAAATTTAACCGATCAGCAATTTTGATAATCGATATCGGTACTTCTCCCAAAAAGCGGCTAGTTTTTATTGCTAACGCTGCGGCACCATTGACAACTAAACTTTCGACCCATTCCATCTGGTATTTGATACCTTTGCTAATAAAATATGCTGTGGTACAAACAAGTTCACCACCTTGCAACCAATTGGCAGCATCAGGTACCTCTGCTACCGTTACTGTACTGACAATGCGTTGAAGACCCTTCTCTCCGCCAAGGATTTTTGATGATTGAAAAGGATTTGTATTCAAAATCTGTTCCACTGTTATCAACGTCCAGGTCCTCCTTGTTTGAAAACTTAGTCTTTAGCCTTATGTAGCTAACATTTTTTACCAAAAATCGGGATACTTTTTCTTATAATCCGTTTTTCAAAATTGTTGAACTTGTTTACAATTATATCAGTTTCTAGCATTCTCTTAGTGAATATTACGAAAAAATAAATATTTATTAATCTATTACTAATTAAAAAAAGGCAAAAGAAAAACGAAGAAATCAAAGGGAATTTTGGATTCCTTTAAATTCTTCGCTTTTTCCTTAACTATATCTTTTCACCTGAGCACTCCCATCGAACCAATCGAAACCTTCATCTTGAATATTGACTATGACATTTCGAATTTTTGAGTAGTCCTCAAAGCACTTTATACTATTCTCCAGTCCTATACCACTGCTTTTAAAACCACCCCAAGGGGAAGATGGGTCTATACGGTGATGGTCATTAATCCATATAATACCTGCTTCAAGTTTGCTAGCAAGGCTATGTGCTTGCCTTATATTATTGCTCCAAATAGACATAGCCAATCCCATATCTGTTCCATTTGCAAGCTCTATTAGTTCGTTAGTATTAGAGTATTTAAGAACACAAGTTACTGGTCCAAAAATTTCTTCTTGGGCAATTCGCATATTATTTTGAACGTTTTTAAAAATAGTCGGTTCAATATAATATCCTTTACCTTCAAGAGGTTTTCCCCCAAATGCAATTTCTGCACCTTCATCCTTACCAATTTGTATATAATCCAAAATTCTCTTATACTGTTTTGCACTAATAACAGGACCAATATCTGTTTCCAGTTTCTGTGGATCTCCAACTTTAAGACTCTTCGTTTTTTCAACAAATCTTTCCATGAATTCATCATACTGTGATTCATGAACGAATATACGTGAGCCTTGTACACAAGTTTGTCCCGTAGCAATAAATGCAGCAAATGTAGATCCATTTACTGCTTCTTCTAAATTCGCATCCGGTAAGATAAGAACAGAAGCCTTTCCCCCTAGTTCTGCTGCTACTTTGGCTAAATTGAATCCAGCTGCGGAAGCGATATGTCTTCCTGTTTCCGTTCCACCTGTTACATCCACTTTTGCCAGATTTTTATTGGTGCTGAGAGCCTTCCCAGCTACAGCTCCATAACCCGGCACTATATTTATTATCCCATTTGGAACACCTGCTTCTTTTGCAAGTTCTCCCAAAATGGAAGGGGTAACTGGTGCATTTTCTGATGGTTTAATGACTACGGAATTCCCTGCTGCTAACGCGGGAGCAAGCTTCTTGGTTAGAATTAATAACGGATGATTCCAAGGTGTTATTAGTCCAACGACTCCTAGTGGAATTCTTTGTATATAATTTAAATAATCACCGCTAAATGGAGGTGAATCGGTCCCATGCGTTTTTAATACGCTAGCAAAAAATTCAAACCACTCCGGTAACCTTGATAGCTGTGCCTTCATTTCACGGATAGGACGGCCAGTAATTATTGATTCTAGTTCTGTTAGTTCACCTAGATTATCCCGTAGTAAAGTGGCTAGTCGGTTTAATACACGGAATCGTAATTCTTTATCGTATGACCATGGAGTTTCTTTGAATGCTTTTTCTGCACTTTCAATTGCCCACTCAATATCCTTTTCATTGCCTTCCGCAGCTTCTGCAATAATATCCCCTGTTGCAGGATTAATAACTGGGATATATCTGTTTAGAAATGGTGTCCTAAATTCTCCATTGATGAATACATCAACTTTCTTCATTTGATTAGCCTCCCATAGTTTTGTGGATTCCGATTCAATACAACGTTTGTCCCAGGTACAATTTCTTTTATTCTGCTATTTACAAACGGAACTAGAGTACCACTAGCATGTTTTCTCAAGGACTCTAACGTGGAAGTGATGACGCTCCCATTTGGGTCAATTATTTGACTAATATTTCTGTGTTCATTAGATGACTGTGACGTTATCATATAAATTCTATTTTCAGCTGCCCTTGTTCTAGCGATCTTTATAGCTATCTCAGGAGAATACTGATTTGGCCAAATGATACAATCTGCACCAAGCAACATCAACGTTCTAGACCACTCCGGAAGCATCCCTTCTACCCCGTGCATGATGGCAACCCTGCCCCATTTTGTTTCAAAGATTAAGCTTTCTACATTTTCATCATCGTTACCTGGCGAATGTATAGTTGAATACCTTTTTTGAATCCCCTCGTTTGTGATCATATAACTAATCATTTCACCAGAATTGTCCATTGTTGTTGCAAATAGATAACAATTGACAGGAAGAATACTTTTTATTTCATTTGTTACTTGTTCTATATTCACATGATTAGGTGGCATAACAATTAATGTGCTGCCTTGATCAACCATCCTTCGGACCATTTGGAGATATTCTTCCTCCATATAACCAGCCGCAACTACAACAAATGGCGTTAGGTCAGCAGGAATCAATGATTCCTTCATATATTTTACGATTGGCAAAGAATCGATGGGAGATGTAAGGGGTTGATAATAATGTGGTTTTCTTTGTTCAGAAAACTTCACTTCTCCTGCTATTTTAATCTTTCCTTGACCATCACAAGGAATCTCGGCAGATATAATTTCATCTTTATCCGAACTTGCCTGGATTAAGCAAGTCCCATCGGGTGCAAAAATACTCGAACGTCCTGCATATGTAATAGTGTTTGCCTCTACTCCCCATTTATCAGAAACAGCAAGCCAAACCTGGTTTTCCAGTGCCCGTGTTGATAACATATAGGCACTTTGCGCATTGTGGAGTTCAGAAATATCTGGCCCTGTTGCAGTCAGATTTGCTAAATCAATAATTAACTCTGCCCCTTCAAGGGCTGCTAACCGAATGATTTCCGGCATTCTGGCATCAGCACATACAACAAGTGCTAATCTTCCAAACTCCGTATCTACAATTGCGGTTTCCTCCCCAGCACTAAACCATGTACTATCAAAATGCCATAAAAAGGATTTGCGTTTTTTTGCAATCTCTACTCCCTCGCGATTCAATAAAACAGCAGTATTATAAAGATTTTTTTTCTCTTTTTCCGCATACCCATATGCAATATAGGTTTTTTCTCTTATTGCAATTTGTTTTATTTTATTTAAATAATTTTCGCTTTCTTCAAGTATCTCAGTAAGATTTCCTTCTTCATGTCCTAAAAAATAGGCTGGAAAAGCAGCCTCCGGAACAATGATTAAATCATTTTCGGAAGCGGCCTTTTCAACCATATTTAATAGTTTTTGCATGGCGGTTTTATAATCTTTTAAGTCATTTGCCTGGACTTGAATAGATGCTATTTTCATTCTTATCTCTCCTTTATGCCATGAAAGTCAACTACTAAATAAGTGCCTTGCATTCCCTTGATAGATTAATTCTTTAGTTTTATCAGGAAGTTGACATTCCTCCACAATTTCTCTTGGTTTTAGTGTCCCCATATCAAAAGGATAGTCACTACCTAATACCACCTTCTCGGGTCCAACAAAATCAATTAAAAATTGTAAGGTTTGCGTGTTAAAAGTTAATGTATCAAAATAGAAACGATCAAGATAGGACGATGGTCTTTCCTTACAGGTTCTGCTTTCCTTTCTCTCCTGGTATCCTTTATCGAACCTGCCAATTTGATAAGGTAAATAGCCTCCACCATGTGCAAGCATCACTTTTAAGTTAGGAAAACGATCAAGAATCCCTCCAAATATGAGACTTCCAGCGGCTACCGTTGTATCCAATGGATTTCCTACTAGATTAGTAAAATAATATTTGGACATCCCAGCTTTGTCTCCTACATAGTAAGGATGTAAAAATAAAGTGACATTTAATGCCTCTGCAGCTTCGAAGAATTCAGTAAATTGAGGGTCATCCAAATTTACCCCTTCAATAGAAGTGCCAATTTCCACAGCGTTTAATTGAAGTTCATGAACAACCCTCTCCATTTCTTTTACCGCAAGAGTTGGTTTTTGCATTGGAACAGTAGCCATTCCTTGGAATACGGACGGATTCTCTGCAATAAATTCAGCAATCCCGTCATTAATGAAACTGCTTACCCCTGCTGCGGTTTCAGGGTCTAACCAGTAATTAAACATCGGAGGTGCTGGAGATAATACAGCCTTGTCAATTTCACCTTTTTTTAAATCCTCTAATTTTGCCTCTGCATCATAAAATTTATCAAATAAAGGGTAGGCATATCCTTGATTATGAACAATCCATTCAACATTTTCTTTCTTTTGAATATCGGCTTGAAATCTATTATCCCCGGAACGGATTGCGTCTACTACCTTCTTGGGGATGATATGATGGTGTGAGTCTATTATCATATTAATACACCAACCAATTCCTTAGAGGATTTCACCTTACCAAATGCTCTTTCGAACACTTTTAGTGCAGCCTCATGGAAATAATCTCCATCCATAGTGTCCACACAATCAGATACCATCGTCACGTCATAATCTCGAACAGATGCATCAATAGAGGTGGCTAAACAACAGGAGTTTGTGTTTACACCCGTAATCCATAAAGAATTGATTTGATTGGCTTTCAATACAAAGTCAAGATCTGTTGCGATAAAACAGTCGTAACGTTTTTTTGTATCAATTAAAATATCTTTTTCATCCCATAATTCAGAAATGACCTCTACCCCTGGCATTCCTTCTAGGTTATGTTTCCCCACATTTTTTCGAGTCGCGTTTGGATCATTTGCTCGGTCATACCACGCTGGGTTTGATAAAATTTCCTCTTCATTTCTGTATTGGGTAAGTAGATGAATAATAGGGATATCTAACTTACGACATTCCTCAAAAAATACACGATTTGCTTTGATTACCTGCATACATTTATCAGTCGGCAATGGCATAGTAGCTACGGATGGATCTAGGTGTCCTCTGTGTAAATCAATTGCAATAACAGCAATTTTTTTCATAACATTTCCTCCTAATTAGTAATATTAGGGAGGAACCCGAGGTCCCCCCTTTTACTTTTATTATTTTATCCGTGAATTCCGGCCTTGTTTGCCTGGTGTTTGGAAAGATTAATTTTATCATCCTGCATGAATAATACTGCAATAACGCCGATAATCGGGAAGACGGTTAATTCCCAGAATGCGGCTCCACCCCAGCCAACATTCTCAACTAATAATGCGAAAATATAACCTGCAATTGCGGATGGTAAATATAAGGAACTAATAAAAATACCTGATGCCCGGCCAACATATTCCACACGGACACTTCGTTGAATCAAAGAGTAGACGTTTACAAATAATATTCCACTGCCAAAGGTCCCCATTAAGAAACTAAGAAAATAATGTTGCAGAGGTGTTGTGGCAGCGTTAAAAAGTAGGTATCCCGTAATCATGGCACCAATAAATGCAGTTACGATTACATAACGCTGATTGAAACGATCGCCAAGCCATCCACCAACTAGTCCCATTAAGGCTCCAATCCCAAACAAACTAAGAGCAAAGCCAGCAGTAGGACCCTCAAATCCAAGTTCACTAGTTAAATATTTAACGTATAATCCAACATAACCATAAATTGAAGCCCCAACTGCAACTGCTGCGGTTGCACACAATATTACATTGCGATTGTATAACTTATCAGGTATATGTGACTGGTCAACTTTTTTAGATTTATTTGAATCTACTTCTATTTCTTCTTTCGTCTCTGTGAATATCTTTGGCACAATAAATAAGATGATAATTGCTAGGACAAATCCTAGAATTGCGTACAAATAAAATGGCATTTTCCATCCGTAAGCAACTGCCATTTTGGCTCCCAAATAGGGTCCCAAAAATCCGCCAACTCCGTATGCAAAGTTTAAAGAACCAATGGCCAATGACCGATGACTGGAGAAGTATGTACCAACTGCAGAGAAAAGAGCAGCGTTTTGTAAAGCTTCGCCAATACCAGTAATTGCACGATATGCAAGCATATCAGGAAATCCGATTGCCAGCGCAGTAAACATTGTAAAAGCAGAGTAAATAACAATACCTATAATCATAACTGCTTTTCGGGATAATTTATCCAATAAAAAACCTGTTGGAATACCTGCTAAACCGATTCCCAATGTAAAGATTGTAGATAACAAACCACTTTGAGTTAAACTAAACCCATATTCTGATTGAACTGCTCCAACTACTACGGGAAACACTTGTCTGTCCATTGCGTTAATTACATAGGAGGCTGCTAAAAGAACTAGAATAGCAATAGCGACTTTGGTACTTAATTTTCTTTGAGGTTTGTCCTCAATAACTACGTCGTTTCTTTGAACTGCTGTCTTCATCAAATTCTTCCCCCTTCACCCTTTAAAACATAATTAAAATACAATGAATCGTTTAGACTAATCTTTAAAACTCTTGGGACTCTTACAATTGTTAGTAATCTACTTCAACTCCTTTCCTTATTATGTAAATTTTTTTATATTGTTTACTGCAAATACTATTTATTGATTACATTTAATTTTTGCAGTCTACTAACTGGTTGGCCAATACCTGGTTCCGCTACAATATTCCCCTTTTCATAAACTATAGCTCCGTTTACAATCGTATAAATAGGCTTACCGGTAATTTCTACTCCGTCAAATGGAGACCATCCTGATTTGGAAATGATATTTTCATTTTTTATGGTCCATTTATGATTCATATCAAGTAAGACTAAGTCTGCATCTGCCCCGACCATGATACAACCTTTATTTGGATAAAGGCCAAGTACCTTTGAAGGTGTTTCACTGTATATTTCAATTACTCTTTCCAATGTAATTTTCCCTTGATTGACAAGATTCAGCATCATAGGTAAGGTTGTTTCTACTCCCGGTAATCCAAAGTTACATTCCCAAATATTACCGCTAAGCTTCTGTTCAACGGTCGATGGTGCATGGTCAGTGGAAAGAATTTGAATGTCTCCAGCGAGGATCATTTCTATTAATCTTTCTTGTTGTTCCACCTTTCTTGCGGGAGGTGTAAACTTGCCAAATGGACCTCTCTCCAATACCTTTTGATCATCCATAAACATATATTGAGGACAAATTTCTCCATAAAGAATTGCACCCTCAGCTTGTTCACGTTTAATTAATTCCACTACTAAAGGGTGGCTAATGTGGGCAATTGTCGCTTGGACACCAGTTAATCGAGCCATTAATGCTACGTTAGCAACAGCAACTTCCTCAGCTGTTTCCGAACGCCATTCCGAAATAATTCCATGGTCACATCGATGAGCCGCTTTTAATCTCTTTTCATTTCCTTCTGTAATGGCATCATCCTCACAATGTACCAAGCAGCTACCATTAAAAGAAGCGATTTCTTCAAATGCCTTATATAACTCATCATTATTCATTGTAGGAATACCATGGGTCGTACATGTAAATATTTTAAATAAGATGGCTCCACATTCCCAAAGCGCTTTCAAATTCCCTAAATCTTCTGGGAAAACATGTGCAGTTAAACCGTAGTTCACAACAGATCTTTTCTTTAAATATTCATTTTTTTCTTTAAAAGCTTTGACATTACGTACTGGAAACGCATGGGTATGTTCAATAACAGTTGTAACTCCGCCTGTGGCTGCTGCCATTGAACCATGAATAAAATCTTCACGGTCAGTCTCCCCTGGATCCATAAAATGAACATGTTGGTCTACCATCCCAGGAACCAACACTAAATCTTTTGCGTCAATATATTGTTGGGCATTTAGCAACGGCGATTTACTAATTGCTGCAATCTTCCCATTTGAGATAGATATACTCCCAACATACCGTTGTCTTGAGGTAACAATTGTGGCATTTAAAATTTCTAATTCAAACATTGGAAATCACTCCTGTAAGTTATGCGACTTTATACCGTTTATCGATTGTAATATAGGCCTATCACAATAGCTTCAAAAAATAATTAGGCCCTATTTGTGCTTGCTTTACAAATAAGTTATTTAAGAGACTCTCAGAATATAAGACCGTTGATTCGATAGACTAAAAAAACACTTGATAAATGAAATCGAAAAGAGACTACCAAAGATGGCTTGGGTATTTTTGAAACGATCTATTTTACATAATTTGTTAGTTTACCAATTTCCTCTATTTCTATTGTTACGATATCACCTGATTTCATTGGGCAACTACCTGCAGGTGAACCAGTAGCTAAGACATCACCTGGTTCAAGCGTCATAATGTTTGAGATCCAACTAATAAGAAACGGAATAGAAAAAGTCATCTCATTTGTATTACCAACTTGTACGGCTTTTCCGTTTAAAGTTGTAACAATTCGTAATTTTGTTGGATCAATACCTGTCACAATACATGGCCCTAGAGGACCAAAAGTATCGAAACCCTTTCCACGTGTAAACTGGGGATCTTTTTTTGTAAGGTCCCTTGCTGTCACATCATTAAATATTGTACAGCCATAAATATAGTCCATGGCCTCTTCTTCCTTAATATTTTTCCCGCTTTTCCCAATAATAAGGGCTACTTCCCCCTCCATCTCCACCTGACTGGTTACATTATTTGGAGGAATTATAATTTCACCTTTATCAGGTATCAGAGTAGTTACTGGTTTTAAAAATAAAAATGGTTCTCTGAGATTGGCCTGTCCATCAGTCTCTTTAGCATGTTCTGCATATGTCCAACCAAAATTAATAACTTTTGATGGTTTGACTGGCTCTAAAATGATCACACAATTATAGTTAACCCTAATTCCATCAAATTGGAGATTATTATTTACAATTTCAGCAAATGTACTGGATAATTGAAGGATCTCATCGTCTTCTACAATTCCATAATGCACTTCCCCTTCATAATTCCGATACCGAACAACCTTTTGCGTTTTTTTAAGAACCTACTCAGCTCCTGTAGGATAAGTTATCATGACAATTAGCACCGATAAGGAAATTGTTTCCATCAAATTAAATATACTTTTCGACTCACCCTGTATCTTAAGCAACCTAACAAATAATATGGTTTAATAATAATTGTTAACAAACCCTATTTCATTAGCCTGCGTTCACAAAAATATCTATCTTCTTTTGTGTTTAGTTAATAAATCCCATCTATAGAATGAAGTTGCTAAAAATAAGGACTAAAGGAAAATGGATGTATCATCTACGTTGGTACACCAACTAACCCGCTCTGTTCGTATTATAAGGTTAGCCATAATGCTAAATATTTCTGAATGACCCTTTTTTATATTAAAGCTGTAGCCACTCGTAATCCTTTTGAAAAGACCATATATCAGAGTCATACTTTAAGCCTTGATATGTATATTAGTATGATTCTTCAATACAAAGAGCACCTATCAAAGTTAGAGTCAGAAATAGATGCCCTCGCTAAATAGATTGAAGAATATAATATCAGCAATTCTATCAATGGAATTGGAGAAAAAATCGCTGCAACGATTATTTCTGAGATTGGTGAGATTGATAGATTTAACAATCCTAAAAAGCTTGTAGCCTTCGCTGGAATCTATCCCAGTGTATTTAAACAGGGCCACAAAGAATTGAATCACAAAACGAGGATCTAGCAGACTTCGACATGCCTAATATGTGGCAGTCTGTTGTGCCATTTGTGATTGTCGTAAAAAGAAAACAACTGATGAAATCATACCTAGAAACAAAGGATTGCGAGAGTTTTACGACAAGAGACGAGAAAAAGGAAAACCACTTAAGGTAACGGTAATAGCATTGGTTAATAAACTCTTACATTAGATATTTCCCCTTTTAAGAACAAGACCGCTTTCCAAGATATAGCATAGAAACTATATCTAACTAAATATCACAAAAAACTTTCAAAAATAGGCTAAACCGAAGGTTAATTGGCTCATAAGACTTGTCTCAAAAACGAGGTGATATTTTGCGAAAAATCGGTTATATACGTGTCAGTTCGACTAGCCAAAATCCTTCAAGACAATTTCAGCAATTAAACGAAATCGGTATGGATATTATTTTTGAAGAAAAAGTTTCTGGGGCAGCAAAGGATCGCGAGCAACTTCAAAAAATGTTAGAGGATTTACAGGAAGGAGACATTATTTATGTTACAGACTTAACTCGGATCACTCGGAGTACGCAGAACTTATTTGAATTGATTGATTTAATACGCAGGAAAAAGGCAAGCTTAAAATCACTCAAGGATACATGGCTAGATTTATCAGAGGATAATCCATACAGCCAATTCTTAATTACAGTAATGGCTGGTGTGAACCAATTAGAACGAGATCTTATCCGTATGCGTCAACGAGAAGGGATTGAGCTGGCTAAGAAAGAAGGGAAGTTTAAGGGTCGTTTAAAGAAATATCATAAAAATCACGCAGGAATGAAATATGCAGTAAAACTATATAAAGAAGGCGGTATGACTGTAAATCAAATTTGCGAAATTACTAATGTGTCTAGGGCTTCATTATATAGAAGGCTATCGGAAGGAAACAAATAGTTTGTCCTGATTCTATCAAAAGGTTTATTTTTTGATACCAACATTTTTAGGCATGAAATGTCGGCAATTATTATCTATTTTGTTTTAAAGTAAATATTGAAAGGGAGTAAACTTATGGATTGGCTAGAAAGAATGAACTGATACTATGTCAAGAAAATAGACACAGATTTTTCTACCGCGCTTTCGCTTGGTAGCCTTCATAAAAAAGTTTAA
>NZ_JBPFDQ010000113.1:0-16040 GCF_059415045.1 Ferdinandcohnia sp. SAFN-114
CTTATAGTTGATATACTTAATTCTCTATCAGTCTGCTAGCCCTTAATTTTTTTGTCCAGCTAAGTGTAACCTATCCACAGAAGGCACTTGAAGCAAAGGCAAACTCAATTCTTTACCGGTTAGAAGAGTTTTTAGGTAATGAAGCAACATTTAACATCTTTGCACAAGACCCTCATCCAGAATTAGACTTTGAAAGGTGGATGAAGGAAGGCAAAGTAATTATCTTAAGAATACCGAATCGGAAGTTAGGACCAATACCGACAAGAACGCTAGCACATTGGATAACGCTCAAAGTGTTTATGACAAAGTTACTCATGGATCCAAACGAATCTAAAACTTTTATCGTATTTAATGAACCTCATCAGTATTTGACTGAAGGCTTAAAAAACTTAATGCAAAGGATTTTATTAGAAGGACCTAAATGGAGATTAGCGGGGCTTTTTGCTTTCCACCACTTCAAACTACTAAAACATGGTTTAGACGATGATATTCGTGCTGCAGGAATCAACTGGTTCCTATTTGCCAATGATAACAAAAAGGTATATGAGGATTTAGCAGAACAATTAAAACCGACATTCGATGTTGAAACAGCAATGCAGACAGAGGCTTATCATGCGATTGTCATAACAAGATTTAACGGAAAAAGACAAAGCCCATTCTTAATGAAAGCTCTAGCTCCACCATCCCAACGCTATCCGGAATACGATAATTCGTTTTTAACCAAAAGGCATGCAAGACAATATGGCCGCCATTGGAGGGAAATTGAAAAGATTATCGCACAAAAAGAAGATATGAACTTTGGAACTTAATGAAAAAGTTTAGTGAAACATGCATATTTTCTATGTGGGGGAGCATATGCTTTATTGCAAAGCGCAGCTTGCAAAAAGCGTCTGTGGGGAAATACTGCTCTCTTCTAAAAAGAGAGTATTTTTTATTTCCTTGCGACCTATTTCCGAAATAAGTCTTAACTTGAAACTATATAGAATAAACACTTAAATGCTCCCATAGATTTTTATAAACCAAAAGTACAGGGGGTTATAGGGTGGTATGGAATAAAATTGATAAGATAAAAAAGGAACAAGAGAGAGAAAAATGGCACAGAGAATGGAATATGTTAGAGAAGTTTTTACAAACGTTCTTTTCACTATATCCGGTTGAAACGATAAAAGATCGTCTAATCAAAAGTGCTGAGAATAAATACGGTTTAGATGAATTTAGAACAGAGTACAGAACTAGTGATGCACAATTGGATAAGGAGAAAGATGAATTTATTAAAATAACATATGAAGACGATAAACCAATTATCAATTTGTCTGTCGAATGCTTATTCTGCCTTCATAATAATAAAGAATACCTTTCTACAACGCCTACTTACAAAAGAATAAAAAAAGCAATGAAACGAGATTTCGATATTAAAACAGATGGTAGAACGGAATATGGGGATTTCACATTAAGCTTTTATAAGGTTTATAGGTATTAGTAGCACTCTCTTTTAGAGGGTGTTTTTTTTGTGTGGTGGTGGTTTTCATTTCTTATCAAAACAGTTAAAATATAAGACAATGAAGAAAAGAAGAAAACAACGTTGGAAGATTGGAGGTTTAGATATGGCAATTACTATCACAATGGGAATTCAAAAAGGTGGATGTGGTAAATCAACAACAACTGGGATTCTTGCGCATTTACTAAGCAGAGACGGTTATAAGGTGCTAGCGATTGATATGGACTCACAAGGTAATTTAACTGAATTACTGGCTGAAAAACCTTCTAATGATTTTCTAGGTAAATCTGTACTAGAAGCAATGCAACATAACAACGTAAGAGAATACATATATCCGATAAATGAAAAGTTAGACTTGCTCGCAGCAAATAACTTTCTTGCTACATTCCCTAGATGGATCTATACAGGTAAAACGTATCAAGGAGAGAGTATTCCCTTTAAAGGAAGTCCAAGTTTAATATTGGACAAAACCCTAGAACAAGTCAGTGACGAATATGATTTCATTGTAATAGATACACCACCTTCATTGAGTGAACAAACGACTAATGCATTATGCTCCAGCGATTACGTTATAGTGATGTTTGAATGTTCAAATTGGTGTTATTCTGCAGTACCTAATTTCATGGATACAGTAGAAGGAGCTCGTGAGTTTGGAGAAAAAGGTGTAGAAGTTTTAGGGATCTTAAGAACAATGAATGATGTACGTAGAAGTGACGCAAAAGCATTTAATGAATTAATTGCAGAAGATTATCCAGAAGAAGTATTTGATACGATCATTACAAGGAGAGCTCCTACAGGTCGCTTAGCGTTGTATGGATTTAATAAAAATGCGGAAATAAGACAAGCATTAGAACAATACGAAGATTTTTATAAGGAGTTGTTGAGCCGTGTCGAAAGTAAATGATATTAAAAATAAAATGCGTAGTCAAAAAACAATAAGTCCAACTTTTGCATTAAACGAAGAAGTAGGGAATGAAGAAAACAAAGAAGAAATAAACGTTCCAAGAAAAGAAGAAAAGAAGATAGAGAGAAAGCGCGTGTCATTCGATTTACGCACCGATCTGCACAAGGAATTAAAGATGCAGTCCTTATTACAAGAGAGAAATATCTATATATTGATAGAAGAGGCATTAGAGAAATATCTAGACGAATTAAAGTAAAATTCGAAGGAATTTACGAAAAAACGTAGCTATTTCGTGAAAATGTAACTGTGCGTTACGAAAAACCATGATTTTCCCTTGTATATTATCGCCGATTTGGCTATAATAAGTTTGAGGATGAGATTATATCCGGTGTAGACGGGTGGCTCTACACTCCCGCGTAGGGGACGATAAAGATACTACGATATATCCAGTACGGGGATTCCTTCCTGGTACCGACCACCTTATTTTTTAAAAATTTAACAAATAATGTCGAATTTAAAGTATAATTGACCTTGGGCTTGTTTCCAGGGTCAATTTTTCGTTTTAGGGGAAATTAAGAAATGTTATCAGTTACAGATTTACTTACGATACAGAAAAAACCAAATATAAAAGACGTTTCCCTTCAACTATTCCAAGAGTTTTACAAGGAACATTTATGTGGAAGAGTTTTTCATTTTGAATTAGATGATACCGATAGACCATCGATTAAACTGCGTTTCAAAGAAGAAAACCTGTGTCACTTATTAGGGATTCAATACATAGTGGCTAAGCTTAAAAATAAACATGAGTATGCTGGTAAAACAGGTTATCAAAAGCTAGAAAATGGAACGCTCACTTTTGACTTTTTGAAAGCTACAGATAGGACATGGTTCAAATCAAAAAGAAATCGAATGCTGTATTTTCCATTTGTACATCAAATTGTTCAAAACCCAACAGTAATTGTCTTTTCAAATGACGGTTTAAACACAAATCTTGATGTTGATATTATTCTCTATAACCATTTAGATAATACATATTTGCATTTGGGATTGGATAAAGATCCAGATTCAGATTACTATTATCCAAAGAGTTTTTACGACCGCAAGAAAGATGACCATATATCAGGAAGAGTGCAGCTACCTGTTAAACATATTAATATAGAGATTGATTAGGCTCCCATTTCGGGAGTCTTTTTTTATTTTATAGTAATTTTTTATGATTTTTATAATTCAACATAAGATAAATTATGTTGAATTATGAATTCCTAAAATCCTATTAAAATGAAGTCTTGGGATTGTGCTAGTCAGTTTTTGAAAAAACATTATTTAATAAAAAAACAACATTGGAAGAAAAGAAGAAAACAACGTTGGAGGATTGGAGTCGTGACTGCCACCAGTAAAAGCTTCCTTTCCGTCGACCGTGACAATCTTACAATGATCCCGATAATTCCAATTAGATAAAATCCAGGGAAAGCGTAAAGGAAATATTGTCCGGCATTCTATCCCTGCTTCCACCATCTGAAGGATTTTTTTCGCGGGAATTTTTTACTCCCCCAACCATCTCTAATAAAACGAACCCGAACTCCATTTACTGCTTTTTCAATCAGCAGTTCTGTGATGCGATTACCTATTTGGTCATTCCGATAGATGTAATATTCCAGATCAATGGTTTTTTGGGCTTTTTGTAGGGATTCGATGAGTTGTTCATATTTTGCTATTCCATTGTTTAGTACGTGGACTTTGCCGACTCGAAGCCCGCCTACAGTAAAATACCTTAAAGCATCGGCGATTATCGATGCTGAATCAGTATATGTATCAGGTAATTTATCAGACTCATTATGAGAAGAGGTCAATCTTTTCCGATGAATAATCTTGGGATTTGATGTGCTAAGATATAGCCAGAAACCAATGATAGGCAAAACAAGGACGATTATTATCCAATTCAAAGCCTTGGCAGGACGACGAACTTCCCAAATAGCTATGAATAACATAAAGAACGTATTTAACAGGTATAGATAAAAAATCCACTCCAACTAAAATTCCCTCCTTAGTTTTTCCATTATCATGTACAAACAATGTACACCATGTAGAAGTTTTATAACAACGAAAAGCAACGGTTTCAAAAAGGGATTATTGCCTTTTGCTTTGGGCATCTTCCAATCCATTCTTTACATTAATTAAGCCACTACCAAATTCGTGATCAGTTCCAGGGATTCCTAAATCATAAGTAGAATTCTTAATAATGTCTATTACTTCTTGGTTCGTTAAATTAGGGTTTACTGAAAGCAAAAGACCTGCTAGTCCTGCTACATGTGGTGAAGCCATAGAAGTACCTGAAAGGGCAGCATACTGCTGGTTAAAATAGGTGCTCGGAATTTGAACTCCGGGAGCTGCAACATCGATATAATCTCCATAATTTGAGAAAGGGGCACGTTGTCCGGTGTAACTTACGGCGGCGACACTTAGAACCTTAGAAAAAGCAGCTGGATAGCTCGGCTGCATAGTATTTTCATTTCCTGCTGCAGCAATCAAGACAACATTTTTACTGTATGCATAATCGATTGCCCCTTTTAAAAGGGAAGAATGCTGATAATTGCCTAAACTCATATTAATGACATCGGCTCCATGATCCACTGCCCAAAAAATCCCTTTTGCTATATCAAAGGTCGTCCCATGCCCTTCGGCACCCATTGCTTTTATAGGCATAATTTTGTTATACCAAGTGATGCCTGCAACACCTTCATGGTTGTTTGTTTCTGATGCAATGATTCCTGCTACATGGGTGCCATGCCCGTTGTCATCATCAGGGAAATTATTATTCAACAGTACATTATAACCATTTGTAATTCGTCTTCTCAAATCAGGATGGTCCAGATCAACGCCAGTGTCTATAACAGCAATAATGATATGTTCATCCCCTTTGGTGATATCCCAGCCTGCTTCTGCTTGAATTGCCGATAAGTTCCATTGGTATTGTTCTCTATATAGCAAATCATTAGGAAGTCCAATTTGATTTTGCAGATAAAGATAATTGGGTTCAGCAAATTCAACCATAGCCTGTCTGTTAAAATATTCAATAAGTTCCTTGGTCGAAAGCGTATTAGAACGAAATACAATCGTAGAATTTAGCTTTTTAATGATAGTGCCATTTATCTCCTGTGTTATCCTTTTTATTTCCTTTGTTGAGGGAAGAGTCTTGAATGTAACGTTTACTTCTTTCTTAATATAATGACTCTCAGTTTTTTCATTGTGTTTAATTAGAAAAACGGAAGGATCATTTTTTAATTGATTCTTGATGGTTTGACCCATGGAAAGGCTGTTTATTTGAAGAACATTTTTTTCGTTTTCAACATTTTGGACATTGGTTATAGGGGGATTAAATTTGTTTTTGACAGCAACTGTTTTATTTTCGGGATTCTCTTTGTTTCTTGTATTTGGTACTATGAATAATAACCCTATGGATAGAAGAATAAGTACGGAAACAGTAACCAATAAGGACTTTCGTAATTTTGTCATGAGACACCTCTATAAATTTGTTATTAGAAAATGCTGCAATATTAGTATTAAATTTCTTATTAACATCCTTGAATCTTGATACATAAAGAACACCGTTTGAGAACAAACGGTGTATAAACTTATTCATCAATAGTATCTGGATCTGTTGCGTCTTCAGGATCTTCAATTGATTCTTCTGTATCAGGGGTGACATTATGTTCATCAATAGTATCTGGATCTGTTGCATCGATCGGATCTTCAATTGGTTCTTCTGTATCAGGGGTGACATTATGTTGATCAATAGTATCTGAATCTGTTGCGTCGATAGGATCTTCAATTGGTTCCTCTGTCCCTGGAGTTACATCCTCCGGTGGTGGATTATTATCGTCATCTCCATTATTACACCCTAATAACAAGAAAATTGAAAGAAAAACCGTTGATAAAAGTTTCATCCACTTAAGATTCATCTTACCGCCGCCCTTTCGAATGTTGTAAATTCTAAATTATTTTCTAGGTTGGTTAACAACTAACCAACCTTTTGTCTCGCATAACTATTGTTGTTTTACCTAGAGTTTATTCTTCTTGAACACGTGTTCTTTTATTGTATTACATTACCTCTATATGGATCTTGACTTTGCATGTAGTTAGAAAATTGCTGAACCGATTGTTGAATAGTTTGTGGAGTTTCTTTTTCCAAACCGTACCATCCGTTTTTAAACATTAAGTTATATAGATTGCGGTGACAGTCTTCTGTTTCTTGGGAAACAGACGCTATTGTACGATACAACGATTCATGGCTAGCTTCTTTTAATGCAGTCGAGTATGAGGAAGATATATATTTTTCCGTAGTTAAGGCATCGTTTAGAAAATCTCTATCGTTCATTTGCGGCGTCTTAGGGACTGGTGTTTCAGGATTTTTAATCCTGTTTGGAGTATTATTTTCCACTATAGTTTCCTCCTTATTGATTCATATTTTGTGAAGGTTGAGTTACATACTGTTGCATCTGTTGAAGCAGCTGTTGATAGTGTCGATCATGCATTTGTCCAGCTTGTTCAAGTGCTGCTCTTACTTCGGGATTTTGACATTGTTGAGCGAAAAAATGCATTTTCTTCATCGCAAGTAAATTCCAGCTTAACATATCGTTTACATAGAGATGATCCTTTGTTGACATTATTTCAGGCGGTTGTGTCATTAAAGCTTGTGCTTGTTGATTATTCATACCCGTCTGCATTTGTTGCATGATGTTTCCTCCTTGTTAACAATGTTGTAATCACTTTAGGTAGATTGCCACACAGCGGTCAAAAATATGCAGGTATTTTAGACTAGTTTTAAAGCCCCCCCACCTCTAGATAGCATTAAATACTCCCCACCTATACGCAGGTGGGGAGTATTTGTGGCTAAACTAAATATTAATTTATCCTATTCCAGACCCTGTTTAAATCTAAGGGGACATAGACTTTATCACCATGAATTTCCTTATGTATGATAGGATTGGTAAAACTTTGATCCAAATAATTTTCAATTATTTTCTTATGTCTAGCTCGTGGTTTTGTTCCTAAAATATTTTCAGTATAGTCCTTGTACATTACTAATGTATACCTCGCTTTTTTCACCATTTTCTTGTTTATTGAAAAAATATTAATGAGACAAACAAATTGTAAAATACTCCATTGACAAGTCCTTCACTGTGTTTGAAAAGGAATTCCCTGCAATGTAACAATTTCCAAGACACATAGTAACTACGAATAAATTTTCTGTATTTTAATCCGTTTATTAATAACTTAATTGTCCATTTTCACTATCCTCCTCTCATCGCTTTTTCTTACATGTGTATCTTTTCCAAAAGCAGTGGAAAATTACATAATCTAAATTTTTAAATATTTAAAGTCTGATAAAATTCAATGAATAAAAATCTTTTTATACTGCAATCTAATAAAGGTCAAAATAAAATATAGGAGGTGTTATTCATGACAGTCATCAGTGACGTTAAAACAGCTTTAGCCGGATTAAAAAGCGCTCAAGCTAGCTTTGAAACATTTGCTCTTAGTACAGATAATGAACAAGCAAAGCAACTTTATCAAGATGCTGCTACCCAAACCCAATCTGTTATTGATAATGTTGAACCACGTGTTCAACAAATCGAACAAGAAGAACCTCAATACAAACAACAATAATGAGTATGGCGAAAAGGTTGGTTGAGAGGCCAACCTTTTTTTAGCATCCCAATACTGGTAATACATGGAGGTGATTTCATGAAAGTGAAAATGTTATTTTTCATTTTAATCCTTATCGGAATGGGTTCAGGGTGTAACGGAAACGATAATCAGGTAGGTGAGAAAAATCATTCGAGTATTTCACAAATACATACAAGTAAACCAATTGAACAATCTGTTTCTAATCATGCTAAAGAAAAGATTATTACCAAGGAAGAAATTTCGGATGTAAAGGCAGTAAATACAAATAAGGAGCTTTTAGTAGCGGTAAAAGTCGAAAATTTCAACCGTTTCCGTTTAAAAAATATCGAGAAGTCAGTAAAATCTGACTTGGAAGGAATGTATCCAGATTATAAAGTATTTGTGTCTAGTGATAAAAAAATGTTCTGGGAGCTTGAAAAAATCGAACAAAAGTTACAACAACATGATACGAATAAGAAGAACCTGAAAAAGGATTTGAACAAACTGAAAAGTCTTATGAAAGAACAAACCTAAGAGGAAGGGTAGAGTTATGTCTAACAATCAAAAGAAAAAACTCACTCCTGTACAACAGGAATACCAAAAGTTGCAAAAACAACGAGAAATCAAAAGACCTGTTGTTCAAAATTGCATAAAGGCCTTTTTAACCGGTGGCCTTATTTGTCTGATTGGTCAGTTTATTACAGACTTTTACATTTATTATTTTGATTTTACTGAGCAAACGGCAGGAAATCCGACGGTAGGTACGTTGATTTTTATTACGATGCTTCTCACTGGTTTTGGTGTATATGATCGAATGGCCCAATTCGGAGGTGCTGGAACAGCTGTACCCGTAACAGGATTTGGAAATGCGGTGATATCACCTGCCATTGAGCACCGATCAGAAGGATTTGTTCTAGGCGTAGGCGGTAATATATTTAAATTGGCGGGGGCGGTAATTTTATTTGGTGTTTTTTCTGCTTTTGTCATTGCGCTCATTAAAACCATTTTAATCAAGTGGGGTGGTTTATAATGCTTACGGGTTATCGGACTTGGATTTTTGAACAAAAGCCTGTCATTATCTCCACTGGAACCGTTGGTGGACCATTTGAAGCCAATGGTGCTATCCCAGATGATTTCGATACTCTTCATGCTGATTTATGGCTTGGGCAGGATTCCTATGAGAAAGCACATAAAATCCTTTTTGAAGAGGCTTGCCAAAAAGCCATGGAAAAAGGGGGCATACAAAAGGATCAAGTTCAATTTATCCTAGCTGGGGACTTAATCAATCAAATCACCCCAACAAGTTTCGCTAGCAGAACGATTGGAGCGCCTTATTTTGGCTTATTCGGTGCTTGCTCTACCTCGATGGAAGGACTGGCTCTAGGTGCTTATATTGTAAATACAAAAGGAGCGAAATATTTGTTAACAGGAGCTTCCAGTCATGATACAGCTGTTGAAAAACAATTTCGGTATCCAACTGAGTATGGTGGACAAAAGCCACCTACGGCACAATGGACGGTTACTGGTGCAGGCGCAGCCCTATTAAGTGATTCTGGGGAAGGACCTCATGTCACATCTGCCACAATTGGTCGTGTAATCGATATGGGATTGACAGATCCATTTAACATGGGAGGAGCTATGGCGCCAGCTGCGGTTGATACCATTGAAGCCCATTTAAAGGAACGAAATGTTGAGCCATCTTATTACGATTTAATTGTAACCGGTGACCTTGGGCAAATCGGACAGGAAGTGTCCATGGATCTATTTAAAAAGCATGGAACTCCTATTAGTGAAGAACAATACCAAGATTGTGGCCTTATGATTTATCGGGAAGGACAACCCGTTCTTGCAGGGGCAAGCGGTGCAGGCTGTTCAGCAACGGTAGTTTATGGGCATTTATTAAACCGCATGAAAAAAGGTGAATTTAAACGAATGTTAGTTGTGGCTACAGGTGCTTTGCTTTCACCGTTGTCCTTTCAGCAAAATGAAACGATTCCTTGTATTGCACATGCGGTATCGATTGAATATGGAGGTAAACAATAAGATGACCTATTTTTGGGCATTTGCAGTAGGTGGTTTGATTTGTGTGATTGGACAGATAATGTTTGATGTTTTCAAACTTACACCGGGACATACCTTAAGTACCCTAGTAGTAGTGGGGGCCATTTTAGATGGGTTTGGTTTATATGAACCGTTGATTGATTTTGCTGGGGCAGGGGCCACCGTTCCGATTACAAGTTTTGGAAATTCGCTTGTTCATGGTGCGATGCAGGAAGCAGAAAAACATGGGTTAGTTGGTGTACTGACAGGAATGTTTGAAGTAACTAGTTCCGGTATTTCAGCTGCCATTGTTTTCGGCATGCTAGGAGCTTTACTTTTTAAACCAAAAGGATAAGGAGACTTAGGATGACAGTAGGATCAGATGTTAAACAGTGTTTTGCCAGTCTAAAGGGGGTAGAAGCAAGTCTGTCAATTTTAGCATTACGGACTCTTGATGATGAATCGAAGCGAACTTTGCATGAGGCTATGATGGTCGTACATGAAGTAACGAAAGATTTAAAAAAAAGAGTAGGAGAACTAGAAGGAGAGGAATTTCAGTACAAAGGTTTCTAGAAAACTATATTTACAGGGGGTGTAAGAGGTGCCTGAATGGTTAGATATAGCTGTACGCTCAGCATTATTTGTTGCTGTTTTATTTTTAATTACAAAATGGTTAGGGAAAAAGCAAATTTCCGAACTATCTTTCTTTGAATATGTCACAGGTATTTCAATTGGAAGTATTGGTGCAGAAGTAGCTATGGGGCTTGAACGGAATATTTTTCACGGAGTCATTGGAATTGTCATCTTTGCTGCTATCCCCTTTTTCGCTGGTTTAATTTCCTTAAAAAGCAAAGGTTTTCGTAATTTTATAGAAGGGAAAGCAACTGTATTTATCAAAGATGGAAAAATCATGGAAGATAATTTAAAAAAAGAAAGATACACGATAGATGAATTATTAGCATTACTTCGTAAGAAGGATGTTTATCAAGTAGCTGATGTCGAATTCGCTGTATTAGAGGCAACAGGAGATTTATCCGTCATGTTAAAAAAGGAGAACCAACCTTTAACAGCAAAAGCCTTAAACTTATCCGTCCCTTCCATCAAAGAGCCTCAAACTGTCATTATGGATGGTGTTATCATGGATGAACCACTAGCTACAATTGGAAGAAGTCGTGCATGGTTACATACAGAGTTAGATAAATTAGGGGTTACGGTAGAAAATGTTTTTCTTGGACAAGTTAATTCCTATGGAGAGTTAACAGTTGACCTGTTTGACGATCAATTACAAGTCGCATCTCCTCAAGAAAGACCTTTAATTCTTTCGACCATGAAAAAGTGCCAAGCAGACTTAGAGCTGTTTGCTCTTGGAACCGAATCAAAAGAAGCTAAGCAAATGTATAGTAAAAATAGTGAAAAACTACAAGAAGCTATTGATAAAGTGATGCCTATTTTAAAAGGATAATGGTTTATTTCGCTATCTTGGATGATCTTAAGACACATAACAAAAAAGTAGTACCATTTTTTTATATAATATCATTAAGTCGAATCTTGAAAATAAAATCTTTGGAAAAATATTTTTTTTAAATTGATTAGAGGGTGCTTAAAATATTAAAACATTACTGGTTAACTTTCTCTGTTAATTTTTGTCTGTATAGTCAAAGAGATGAACATCCTTAGTCTGACTTCAGACTAAGGTGATTTTTCCTAAGAGGTGTTAGAAGTGTCTATTTTTTTAGTTAAATTAATTTTTATATATATTGTTTTTATTGTAGCCATAAAAATTTTAGGGAAATCAGCCCTAGCGCAACTTACCCCTCACGATTTTGGAGCGATTCTTTTTTTATCTTATTTAGCATTTGGGTCCATTAAAGTAAATGGAGTAACAAAGGGGATTATTGGAATCATTGTTATAACGGGCGTTCACTTAGTTATATCAAAATTAAGTTTATTAAATTGGTTAAACCCTTTTATTATGGGAAAACCGACTATTTTAGTTAAACATGGAAAAATTGTATATAAAAATTTAAGGAAAAATAGATATCCTTTATCTGAGCTGTTGTCAAGTTTAAGAACAGCAAGATATCCAGATATTCAAGATATTGAATATGCGATTTTGGAAGCAACAGGTGAAATCAGCATTTTACCAAGGAAAGAATTAGTTCCTGTTACTCCAAAGGATTTACATATGAAAGTAGAATACCATGGATTCCCAATAGCTGTTGTAATTGAAGGGAAAGTTCAGAAGCGTAATTTAAAATTAATCAACAAGAATGAAGAGTGGCTTAAGCAAGAACTAAAGGCAAAGGGATATCATCAAATTAAAGATATATTTTACGCTTCTGTTAGAGATACCGACCATTCACTAAACATTAACACATTTGATATTAGCGACTAATCTTAAAACGATTTCCCCTCCCTATATTAATCCTAGAATGGCAGAGATTTGTCCCCAGTTTAAGAGTTGTTGTGATGTACTGTACAAATCATTTGCCGCCTCCGTAAACGAGGAACCTTCGCCTTTGCCCACCCAAACCGGGGGCTGCTCCGCTTTTTGCTGTCCCTCCAGCTTGGCCACCTGTCGAGAAATCAAGCAATTGCACATACAAGGTGTATTGGCCATCGACATAGTCTATTCCAACAGCCGTAGCATAATTCATGTTTTGCACTTCATATCTGCTCCAGCAACCGGTAAGGGTGAGAAGAAGGAAAAGTGCAACCATACTTTTATATCTCCTCATTTATGCCTGTCCCCTTGCCTTGTAGAATCTCGTGTCTTCAATATGTCCGGTCGAGTGTTTCGCCATGGCCAAGGTAATCGAAACAAAGCGTTGGCCAAGTCTTTAAATGGAGGTGATATTGGGGCCAAGTAAGGCAAGCCGCATGAACGCAACGAGGCTAAATGGCTGAGCACAATAAATAATCCAAGAAAGAAGCCATAAATGCCAAGCGTGGCAGACAGAATGAAAAGAAAAAAGCGTAAGGTACTAATCGTTCCAGCCAATGATAGGCTCGATAAAGTTGAACCAAAGATTTGTGTAATTGCTCCGATGACAACGATACCTGGGGATAAGAATCCAGCACGAATGGCGGCATCCCCCAGGATAAGTCCTCCTACAACCGTTACCGTGGAGCCGACCGCAGAAGGCAATCAGATACCAGCTTCCCGCAGGATTTCTAAGAAGAGAAGTGCAATAAACATTTCAACTGCCACATCAAAAGGGATTCCCAACCGGTTAATCCCCAAAGTGGCAAGTGATAATAGGGCAGCTGATCTTGATGATAGGAAAGAATGGCAACAAAAAATGCAGGAAGCAGTAGCGATACGGACAAGCCAAGTAAACGAAGCGTTTGACCAAATGTAGCTGCCAAAGCAGTAAAGTGGATATCTACGGGTGCTTTCACAAGCAAAAATAAATTGGCAGGCGCAATCAACGCAGCCGGTGTACCATCCACAAGTTCACGGTAAAGTCTGCTCTGCCTGTATACCCCATCAATTTATGAAATTGATTCGGGTATATGTATATATAGAAAGTTTTTCTTCAGCCGTTAAATTTAAAAACGCTAGGAAATTTTTTCAACTAAATATTCTGCTACAAATGATGTAAATACTCTAGAAGGAAGTCGTGATACCTATTCGTTAGTAGGGAAAGAGCAGAAGTATCAAAATCGTATTTATGTTATCGCCTAGTGTAAAATAAAGGGAGTAAACTGGGAATGCACCTATATTGCAAAAAAACATATATTATAATTGAATAAATTTAAGTTCTATCTGCAAAAACTGCCTCACCTCGGGTAGTTTTTTTGTATCATTAATAGACATTTTCCTTTAAACAGGGTTACTTGACCTACAAGGGCTAGGGTTATTAGTTATCGTTTTTTTGCGCTTATGTTGCGTCTACTTGCACTTCAGAAGTTATATTCAGTGAAGTAAAAGTTGTCTATAATGCTAACGTTTTTGGCATATACATAGAACACGTCCATTTAGACAGGAGAGTTCTTAATAAATGCCATATTTTATGAAAGCAGTTGCTATTCTTGTAGGCAGCATGTCAATAGCTTTGGGAATAAATACTTTTTTAATACCAAACAAAGTTTTAGATGGCGGAATTATTGGCCTAGGTTTAATTATTAGTTATTTATTAAATACAAACGCCGGGTTCACGATAATGGTATTGAGCATCCCCATTTTTGCTCTAGCTTGGTTTAAGTATCGTTCATATTTTTTTAATAGTTTGCACGGTATGCTTTTATCATCATTTTTTATTGACCTTTTTCATAACGTTAATCAAGTTCCTATAAAATTTTCACCAATTCTTAGTTCATTTACAGGTGGTGTATTCATTGGTTTTGGCATTGGTCTTATGCTTCGCTTCGAGACAAGCACAGGTGGAACAGATTTACTAGCCCAGTACTTTTCTGAATTCATTAAAATTAATGTTGGGATCATCATTCTCATTATGGATGTTTTTGTTATTTGTCTTGGGGGTTTATTCGTTTCAACAGAAACTTTCTTTCTTTCGGCTATAACTATTTCATCTGGTGGAATAACTACAAGCCTTTGCACTTGGAATTTTAAAAGCAATGATTATTGACCAAGTAATTCCAATTAATAACAATTAGGCAACTGTCTAGTCATTGGACAATCGCGGAGCATATGATGAAATTGTTAATATCAAATAGGTAAAAATCATTAACAAGGATGCTTTAATAAAAGGTTTGTGTCATTTTGAATAATTTACTTTTGATAAGTCTATTATCAATTACCGGGGGCCACTTACCTTTTCATAACCAGAAGCATTAACGAAATTTACCTATTTGTACTTTTAAACATGTCGATTGTTTTTTGAATATTATGGATGAAAATTATGGTCGGGAGATGAAGAGGAATGGAAGAAGTAGAAGAAATACAATATCGTGAAGAGTTGCTGGAATGGTGTGATAACATTTATTTGCATTGGGAAAGAATGAAACCAAGGTTTTCAAAATTATTTGATTTGAAGACCTTAGAGGAATGGGAAGAGTCATGTCGTGGGTTGAAAGAAAAATTACAGATAGATACAGAAGCTGATCTTGATGAATATCACACAGCAAAAAACTTATATGAACAGTGGGAAATGTTGTATGGAGAATCAATAAGTGGTAAAGAAGACGTTAATTCCGATGTGAGGGAAGGTGTGGAGTTGTCCACTCAATCTGATCGCGAAATCGAATTGTCGGATCGGGAAAGTGATAAAGAGGACGAACTTATACAGGTGACAATTAATTTGGAAATACCGAGACAGGATTTAAGGAAAATTTTATTAGACTATAAAATGGAAGTCTAGCCATCCCAAATAGAGAGGGGTCAATGGCCTATTTGTAATTCGTATAGAGAAAACGCCAAACCCTAAGTTCAAGGTGTTGGCGTTTGTTCATTTTTTACTCTTTATAAATAGTTATTTACACAACACTATTATTAAATTCCAAGTATCAAAAACCAGACAAGCAAGATCTCAATCTTCCAGAAAGTCCAGTAGACGTCCCAACATCGTTAATTATAGATGGGGAAATTTTATGGGATAATTTACATGAACTCGGATTTGATCAACAGTGGTTAGATAACCAATTAACTACTAATGGATATAATAATGTAAAGCGTATACTCTATGCAGATTGGCGAGAGAGTGAAGGCATACATGTAAGTCCTAAATAAAATTTGTTAGGATAAGAGCACATCAATTTTCTTGATGAATATAAACTTTAGTCTTCAACAATCAAGCGCTTTAATGAAGTAACTAAAGCCTAATTTTTCACTTATAACACCGAGAAATTAGACTTTTTATATTTTGATATCCTTAACGTTGTAAATCCGCACTTATCTTAACTTAGATGTGAGAACTATTAGAATATCAATGGTTCTCACATCATTTACATATATTCGATGTAAAGGTT
>NZ_JBPFDQ010000114.1:0-15653 GCF_059415045.1 Ferdinandcohnia sp. SAFN-114
CAAATTAATGAAAAAGTGTTAAATTTAATATGGATAGGTGTTTTATATATGTCTCATTTGGCTAGGTCAGTTCACTTGTCACCTTCTTTAATGATAAATGTAAAAATCCCTTTAATATCTGGGTTCTTAAGATAAAGTCCAGTTTCCTCACGGTATTCACGGATACAAGAGTCACGGATTGACTCACCCGGTTCCATTTTTCCACCAGGGGCAACCCACCACCCGCGTCGTGGCTTTTGTAAAAGCAAGACTTTATTATCCTTGCGTACTAAGCAATTTGTTACTCTTTGCACTTTCTTTCACCCCAAGTCGGTCTCTTTTTAAATAGACCGTTTGTAAGCATTCATATTGATATTATTATACTATTTCTAACAGGTACTCACAACGAACAAGATTTTCATATTGTTTTTTATAATTTAAGGTGTGTTTCCTAAAGGAGGTTGAATAGGACCGCGTCGACGTCCTGTGGTTGTCGACACTAGCACGTCCTGTGCGTCGAGAGTTCAAGGCGGCGCGAGCTCCCGAGTACCGGAACGAGGCAACTGCTTGAGTTAACATCATTGCAGCCTTGCGCTGAGGAATTAACCTGGAGAATAAACTATCAGACGCAAGCGCATGTCCTAGTAATTCACTATGTTCTCGGAGTAATATTTGCAGAAATTCGAAGTGTCATTTTCGGCCGACAAAAAAAGGGGGCACGGGGGATGTACCCGTGCCCAAAAAAAATCTATTTATAAAAAGGGGGTCAATTACTACTATTATCATACTCAAAATATATTTCATCCGTGTTACAGGAGAGTTAAAACAAAATTACGTTTTAAACGTGGTTATTTACATAAACGAAACATTAACCCGAAAGGAGTAGTTCCTTCACTTATTCGTAGTTCAAAAGCTTGAACCCTTCGCATATATTTCAATAAAAGCTTATTTACGAAGGAGGAATTGAATGAACGAAAAAGTAATGGTGCGACAGGAACTGATGGAACTTGATCAAAAACATTTTTTGCATCCAACCTCTCCCATTCAGCAACAGCAGGATTTAGGACCTGCCTTTATTTTCACAAAAGGAGAAGGTGTGTTTCTTGAGGATGTAAATGGAAAACGCGTACTCGATGGCATGTCGTCTTTATGGAATGTCAATATTGGACACGGTCGTAAAGAATTAGGGCAAGCAGCACAGGAGCAGATGAATAAGCTTGCATTTAGCTCTTGTTTTGCAACATTTAGCAATGAACCCGCAATCCGTTTGGCAGCTAAACTTGCAGAAATATCACCAGGAAGTTTATCAACAACCTTTTTTACTTCTGGTGGCTCTGAAGCAAATGATACGGCATATAAATTAGCACGGCATTACTGGATACTCCGTGGAATACCTGGGAAAAAGAAAATCATCTCTCGTAATAGGTCTTATCATGGAGTTGCCATGGGATCGACAAGTGCAACAGGCCTAAAGCCTTTTCGAGATTTTACAAATTCATTAGCACCTGATTTTTATCATACGGATAATTTTTCTACTGAGGAATTGCGCCAGACGATTGAAACTGAAGGTCCAGATACAATCGCTGCATTTGTCGCTGAACCCGTGCAAGGGGCTGGCGGGGTCCATATCGCACCTGAAGGATATTTTAAAGAAGTGCGGAACATATGTGATGAATACAATATTTTATGGATTACAGATGAAGTGATTACAGGATTTGGACGGACAGGTGAATACTTTGGAGTGGACCACTATGGTGTTTCACCTGACATGATGTGTTTTGCCAAAGGTGTAACGAGTGGATATGCCCAGTTAGGTGGGGTCATATTATCCGAGGCTATTTTTGAGGATTTCAAGCAACTATCAACTGGGACACTTTTACATGGATATACGTACAGTGGTCATCCAATGGCATGTGCAGTCGCGTTGAAAAACATCGAAATCATTGAAGAAGAGGGATTAATCGAGAATTCTGCAAAAATGGGTGCCAAAATGCTTGATGGTTTTTCATGGATTCAAGGTGAAAGCAGTCTTGTCAGTCATGTCCGTGCACTCGGGCTCATGGGTGCTGTCGAAATCAATACACCACAGCATGTAAAAGGACCTCTTGCCCCCAAAATTGTGAATGAGGCCGCGAAAATCGGCTTAATCTGTAGATCCGTCGTATTTGATGGTTTGGATACACTCGTCTTCGCTCCCCCTCTCTGTATCAGAAAGGAAGAAGTCGAACTCATGATTGAAAAGCTACATCACGCGATTTTTAGGGTTGAACGAAGCGTGTAAGATAGAAATATGAATAACCGCCTATTCCTTTGCGGATTAGGCGGTTAATTTATGTTAAACAGTTATTCACATGTGTATAAGTATTTAATCAGATGGGATTGTCTTTTTGGCTTGTTTAGGTTTCTTCGTGATAATTTGATAATAATCCGTTCGGCGATCTTTTAGTGGGGTTTCGGTTCCAATGTTACGGTTTCGTCGAAGGCTTTCAAGGTCAACCTCTCCCACCACGATTGTTTCAATATTCGGGTTGCACTCTCCAACAATTCCATTGCTTGAGAACGTAAAATCAGATGGTGAAAAAATACCGGATTGTGCGTACTGTACATCCATATGTGGGACATGTGTAAGGTTACCGACCGCACCAGCAATTACCGTATATACTTGATTTTCAACAGCACGAGCTTGTGAACAATACCGCACTCTTAAATACCCCTGTTGATCTTCTGAGCTAAACGGGGTAAAAATAATTTGTGCCCCTTTATCCACAGCAATCCGAGCGAGCTCCGGAAATTGTATATCATAGCTTATCAGAATTGAGATTTTTCCACAGTCTGTGTCAAATACGTGGACACCATTCCCTGGTTGAACTCCCCACCATCTTCTCTCATCAGGTGTGATATGGAGCTTATATTGCTTATCGATTGTACCATCTCGTCTGAAAAGGTACGCAACATTATAAAGGCAATGATCCTCTTCCACAAAGTGCGAACCGCCTACGATATTAATATTATATGTTACGGCAAGTTTCGAAAAGAGATTAATATAGTCCTCCGTATATTCTGAAACTCTTTTGATTTGTTTACTCGGTACCTGCTCATCAATGAACGACAATAACTGCATGGTAAACGTTTCAGGGAACACAGCAAAATCTGAGCGGAAGTTAGAACTCGCATCGATAAAATATTCACATTGTGTGGCAAAGTCTTCAAAGGATTTGATTTTTTTCATCATATATTGAATCACTGAAATTCTTACTGGGAGGGACCGATTGTAAATTCTCCTCGTTTTCTTAGGCAAGTAATCTGGATTATTCCATTCCATTAGAGTTGCATAGCCTAAAGAATCCCGATCCGATAAGTAATTGGCATTAACGCGCTTCAGGACAAACCCATTAATCATTTGAAAAGTAAGGGCTGGATCATAGATATTCTGTTGGATGACCTGATCCACATATTCCCTAGCAGACATTTCATCCGCATATTTATGATAGTTTGAGATTCTTCCCCCAATAATGATACTTTCTAAGTTGAGTTCTTGAGTAAGTTTTTTTCTAGCCTCATAGAGTCGACGCCCGATTTTCATACGGCGATAATCCGGATGGACCATGACATCAATTCCATAAAGATTTTTCCCATGTGGGTCATGGTTGCGAATATAGGAGTTATCGCTAATCTCATCGAACGTATGCTTATCCTCATATTCATCAAAATCAACAATTAAGCTTGAGCAGGAGCCAATGATTTTCCCATCATATTCAACACAAAATTGACCTTCAGGAAAGATGGTAAGATGGCTTTCTAATTGATCCCGCTCCCATGGGTCCATATTGGGAAAACACACTTTTGAAAGCTCAATAATCTCTTCGATGTCCTCATGCCTAATATTTCGTAACACAATCCTCTTCTCAAATCTTGATAAATCAATCCTCGACACAAAAATCTCCCTTTCTGGGCATTCGATAAAATAAAAAGCAATATTCAAAATTCATCCCCGTTTATATCACTATATTATTGAGAAAGCGTATATATATCTGTTTGATTTTAGATGATCATTATAATTGATACATTTTGTATGCCATTTGATATCATCTCATTTTAATTCTTTACGGAATTGGGACAGGTATATCTTATCGAGGAGCGGTCTTGAGTGTGTATTTTGGATTTTGACATCTTTCTACTCATTAAGGGGCATAGCTGTCCGAATGACTACGGTATTTGGACTGCTTTCTTAGTTTCACAGGAGTGTGAGTCCGAATATGTGTGGTATTCGGACTGCTTTCTTAGTTCCATGCATTAGTGTGTCCGAATTTGAGTTGTATTCGGACTGCTCTCTTAGTTTCAAAGGAGTGTGAGTCCGAATATGTGTGGTATTCGGACTCCTTTCTTAGTTTCACAGGCTGGTGGGTCCGAATGAGTGTAGTATTCAGACTGCTTTCTTAGTTTCACAGGCCGGTGAGTCCGAATGAATGTAGTATTCGGACTGCTTTCTTAGTTTCATAGGAGTGTGAGTCCGAATATGTGTGGAATTCGGACTCCTTTCTTAGTTTCACAGGCTGGTGAGTCCGAATATGTGTGGAATTCGGACTGCTTTCTTAGTTTCACAGCCGGTGAGTCCGAATGAATGTAGTATTCGGACTGCTTTCTTAGTTTCATTGGAGTGTGAGTCCGAATGAATGTAGTATTCGGACTCCTTTCTTAGTTTCACAGGCTGGTGAGTCCGAATGAATGTAGTATTCAGTCTGCTCTCTTAGTTCCGTGCATTAGTGTGTCTGATTATGAGTGGTATTCGGACAGCTTTTATAATTTTTAGAGGCTACAGTGTCCGAATGTGCTCGGGATTCGGACTGCTTTCATAATTTAATGCACGTCTTTGTCCAAATCCACAGTTATTTATACCGTATGATAAGTTTGCCTAGCTTCCCGACCGCTTCTTCTCCCAATCCGCTCTTGTTAGTTTCATGTTGATGGAATCGATCCATTCTCCTTCAAACTCTAAGTCATCTTTGTCTACACTGTCAGTAATAAACCCCACTTTTTCATAAACTGTTTTGGCTCTTGGGTTAAAATCAAAAACACTTAGAGTTAGTTGGTTAAGGTCAGTGTTTTGAAAAACATAATCAACCATAAGCTGAGTTGCTTCTGTTCCGAGTCCTTTGTCTCTGCCATTTGGACCAATCAGGATTCTAAAATTCATGCTATGTGTTTTTTCATCATATAAATTAACCACGACTTCTCCAACTAAGACTTGCTTCTCCTTATCAACAATAGCAAGATCCAATCGATCTTTCTGTTCATTTCTTGTTCTGTACCACAGAAGAGTTTTTTCTTTATCATATCCTGCTGAGCTACCCGTATATTTAAGGACAATAGGATCTTTTAAACATTCTTCTATGTACGGGAAATCTTCATCCATGTTAAATGGTCTTAGAATTGTATTTTCTCCTACGATTGTCGGTTTAACCTGTAAATCGATCATATTTCCCACCCTTTAATTCGTCAAAAAAACACCTCCGATGCGAAGGTGTTTCTACTTTATGCTTTGATTTTTTCCATTAATTCTTCGATATAGTGTTGAGCTGCTTGTGCCGCAATACTTCCATCACCTGTTGCAGTAACAATTTGACGAAGTTGCTTTTCACGGATGTCACCTGCTGCAAAGATGCCTGGTACTTTTGTTTCCATTTGCTCGTTTGTTTCGATATAACCGTTTTCGTTCGTAATACCTAGATTTTCGAATGGTTTTGATAGCGGAAGCATACCGACATAGATGAATACGCCGTCTGCGCCAAATTCTGTTTCCTCACCAGTCTTTGTATTTACAAGCGTTAAGGAACCAACCTTACCATCTTTTTCGTGTATTTCTTTAACTGTGTGATTCCAGATAAACTCAACTTTTTCGTTATCGAATGCACGTTGTTGAAGAATTTTTTGGGCACGAAGTTCGTCACGACGGTGGATGATTGTAACTTTAGAAGCGAAACGCGTTAAGTACACGCCTTCTTCTACAGCTGAGTCCCCCCCACCAACTACAACAAGCTCTCTGTTTTTAAAGAATGCTCCATCACACACGGCACAGTAAGAAACGCCTCGGCCACCAAGTTCTTGTTCACCTGGCACCCCAATTTTCTTATATTCCGCACCAGTTGCGATAATAATAGCACGTGCTTTATATTCTTTGCTGCCTGCAATGACAGTCTTGTATTCTTCACCGTTAATTATTTCTTTTATATCACCATACGCATATTCAGCACCGAATTTCTTCGCATGCTCGAACATTTTTGTGGATAATTCAGGTCCTAAAATATGATCAAATCCTGGGTAGTTTTCAACTTCTTCAGTGTTTGCCATTTGGCCACCAGGAATCCCGCGCTCAAGCATTAACGTTGATAAGTCTGCACGAGATGTATAAACGGCCGCGGTCATACCCGCTGGTCCAGCACCGATTATAATGACATCATAAATTTTTTCTTCAGTCATTTTTACGTCTCTCCTTACATCCTTTATAAAAGTGGATTTTATTGTTTTAGTATCTCCTACCCCTATCCTATAAAAACCTGACAAAATCCGCTATTAATATGCTCATTGTAAGAGTTCTTTAACAAATTTTACATACTTCATCACGGTTGCTTTTGAAATATTATATTTCTCAGCAACCTGTTTTTGGGTTATCGTCCGTGACCCGTGGTTACGCCAAATGTATTCAGTTGCTGCAGCCCATGCTTGCCAGTTAGATACATTGAATTGACGCTTAACCGCTTCATCATAAATCATTAACCATGTTAAATAGAGTTCCTCATTTGCAGAGTCATCATGTTTATTTTTTGTAAATAAAGTGTCTGCAATATTGTATCCATCAATAATATAAGCCGGAATTTTTCCTGTTTTTTTCTTTTTACTAAGGACATAGTTTGCAAATTCTTGTTCAAGGGTCGCATGGAATTGTATATGTTTAATATCTTTGCGGGCAAGAGAAGAATTTGTCTTACTTGCCAAAAATAAACCATATAGGCGTTCCTCAATAAAATCACCAGTTAACCAACGGTCCAAAACATCACTAATGGATTTAGTACGGTCTGATTCCCATGGGGCTGAGCCCTTTTTACTTGGGTTTTCTTCAAGCACTCGCTTCCATGCATTTTGGGCAACATCATGGTGCTCTGTGAAATGAGCAGCGTGAGAAAGCCAATAATAGAAGGTTTCGTCCCCTTCAAACCCACTTCGTTGCAGACTTCGCAACCATTTATAAGCCAGATCATGTCTTCCGACCAACCCAAATGTTGCACCTAGCTTATAGCGGTGTTCGGAAAGGATCGGATGGATCAGCGCTAATCGTTTTGTTAGCTCTTTTACCTGCTGATTTTTCCGCTGATAATATAGAAATACCAATGAGTTGCAAAGTGCATGAAGATTGCCAGGGTTTTTACTCAAAACCTCATCAAGAATCTCTGATGCATTCTCAACATCACCAGAATAAAAATACGCAAGTGCTAAATTATTATAAGCAGACCAGAATTCCGGGTATTCGCGAATGATTTCCTTTAAAAGGGTCACTGCTTCGTCTAATCGTCCTGTTTCAAGGTAATCACGGGCTTGTTCTTGCATGACGATGAGTTCATCCTGTTGGTTAGCTGAATCTTCAAAGTCCACTTCCTCAAGGAGCAATAAATCAAGCAAATCCTCGGCATCCTCCGAAAAGTCGCCCTCTGGCTCACAATCTAAATAGGCTTGTGCATGTTTGCCTGCTTCTTGGAACAAACCTAGATGTGCATAATTATTGGCCATGAAATAATAGCACTCTGGCATATCGAAATTTGGATCTTCCATTATTTTTGTAAGATATTGATTAGATAGGACATAATCACCAATTTCTGTTAAGGCTACAGATAATTGGCATAAGAACATCGGCTCTTTCGGTTCAAGCTGAATCGCTCGTTTAAAATGTTTTATGGATTTATATATATCATGCTGGCGATACGCCTTTAGTCCTTTTTTAAAATAATATTCTCCCGTCTGGATAAACGGAATTACCTTTGAACTATGCTGACTTTCTTTTCTGTTTTGTTTTTCCATCGGGGTCCTCCATTAAAAGTACGTGTTCAAAAAGGAGGATAAAAAGGACCTCGTCGACAAAAACGCCACGTCCTGTGGAATTGTCGACACTAGCACATCCTGTGCGTCGAAATTTCTAGGCGGCGCAGCTTTGAGTAACGGAACGTATGCATTTTATACGTAAGTAACGGAAAAGCAAGCCAACAAAGAAATTCGATGTGTCATTTTTACCTGATTTTTTGAACATCAACTATAAATACTGCTTTTTAAACATATTTCCCAACGTAGTATAACATATATAATCCTTGACACATAGGGGTGCTTGGGTAAAAGGAAAAAACTTTTGGAGAAAGTTCGAGTGGTAATTTGTGGGTAATGTTAATAATGTGGACAACTTTCCACACTTCTTTGAATAAAGTACCGTGGCTGCTGGTTTGATTGGACATATGCACATCGAACTAATGCGAAATGTGGATAATGTGGATATCGTGGATATGTAGCTCACATTTCAGTAAGGTCTAGAATTGTAAAAGGTGCTTATCTGTGGATAAGCACCCTTTACATTCTTATCTTCTCTTTTGTAGTACGGACAATACTTCATCAAGTGGAAGCTTTTGTTCACGAAGTAAGACTAGCAAGTGATAAATTAAATCTGCTGCTTCCCACTTAAGTTCCTCATGATCCCGGTTTTTTGCTGCAATAATAACCTCTGAAGCTTCTTCACCGACTTTTTTCAGAATCTTATCTACTCCTTTATCAAATAGGTATGTAGTATAAGCTCCTTCTGGCATTTCTGCTTCACGCTTAGCAATTACTTCTTCAAGTTCATTAAGAATAGCGAAGCGGTCAGAGGACACTTCTTTTGATTCTCCTAGAACTGATTCATTAAAGCAAGAATAGCTTCCTGTGTGGCAAGCCGGACCAGCTGGCTCAACTAAAACAAGGAGGGCATCCTGGTCACAATCATACTTCATATCCACTATTTTTTGAGTATTACCTGAGGTTTCCCCTTTGTGCCAAAGCTCCTGGCGTGAACGGCTATAAAACCAAGTTTCACGTGTTTCAATGGATTTACGTAAAGATTCTTCATTCATATAAGCGAGTGTTAATACCTCTTTACTTACTGCATCCTGAACAATAGCTGGAGCAAGTCCTTTTTCGTCGAATTTAATGTCTGGTGTGTTCATCGGACATTGACCCCTTTCTCTTTTAAATAAGTCTTCACTTCTTTTACGGAAGTTTCTTTGTAGTGAAAAATACTTGCCGCTAATGCAGCGTCTGCCTTACCTTCTTTGAATGCTTGTACAAAATGTTCAGCATTTCCTGCGCCACCTGATGCGATAACAGGTACAGTAACTGCCTCACTCACTCGTTTTGTTAATTCAAGATTGAAGCCATCCTTGCTTCCGTCATCGTCCATACTAGTTAATAATATTTCACCAGCACCAAGCTTGATTGCTTCCTTCGCCCAAGAAACAACCTCCCACTCAGTTGCTTTACGTCCGCCATGAGTGTAAACTCTCCAGCTACTAAGTTTCTCATCGTATTTTGCGTCGATCGCTACAACAATACATTGAGAGCCAAAGAAGTCAGCGCCCTCCTTGATTAAGGCAGGGTTTGTCACGGCTGCCGTATTTAGTGAAACTTTGTCAGCACCGGCACGGAGGATTTTTTTCATATCCTCTAAGGAATTAATTCCTCCTCCAACTGTGAAAGGAATCGCAAGCTCTGCTGCCACTTTTTCGACAACCTCAACCATCGTTTTTCGACCTTCATGTGAGGCAGAAATATCAAGGAATACGAGTTCATCTGCACCTTCTGAATCATAGAATTTGGCAAGTTCGACAGGATCCCCTGCATCACGTAGACCAACAAATTGAATGCCTTTCACAACCCGACCATCTTTTACGTCCAAACATGGAATGATACGTTTTGTAATCATCACGCATTCACCTCTTCTAACGCCTCTTGCACGGTAAACTGATTGGTATAGATGGCTTTTCCAACGATTGCACCCGAAACACCTCGATCTGCTAACTTACTAAGAGCTTTTAAGTCTTCAATAGAGCTAACTCCACCAGAAGCAATGACTTGTTTTCCTGTAACAGAAGCAAGCGTTGCAACCGCATCAATGTTAGGACCGCTAAGCATGCCGTCTGTCGCGATATCTGTAAAAATGAATGTTTGTGCACCTGCTTTTGCGAGCTCAACACCTAAGTCAGTCGCTTTTACAGATGATGTATTTAACCAACCTTCAGTCGCTACATAACCGTCTTTTGCATCTATGCCTATCGCAATTTTTTCTTTGTATTTCTTAAGCATGTTTTTTACAAAATCAGGATTAGAGATGGCTGCACTTCCTAAAATGACGCGGTCAACACCATTATCAATATAATAAGCTACATCCTCTTCGGTTCGAATACCGCCACCGATTTGAACTTTTGCATCAAGTTTCTTGGCAACCTCAATCACGTATTGGTCATTCACACGTTTACCCGCTTTTGCTCCATCTAAATCGACCATGTGAATCCACTCAGCTCCCGCATCAGCGAAGGCTTTTGCCATATCAAACGGAGAATCACCATAGACGGTTTCTTTATTATAATCCCCTTGCAGCAATCGAACACATTTGCCACCGCGCATATCGATTGCCGGGTAAATTGTAAAAGTACTCATATTGTCACCTTCTTTTCCACAATCACAGCGTAGTTTTGGAGAATTTTTAATCCTAGCTCACTGCTTTTTTCAGGATGAAACTGGGTTCCAAACACATTACTTTTTCCAACAACAGCTGGAACTTCGACATCATAAATGCTACTTGCAATTACATTTTCACTGTCAGTCTCTGCGAAGTAGGAATGAACGAAATAGACGTGCCCACCCTCGATGTCTTTTAATAGTGGAGATGGATTTTTGAGTTCAAGATCATTCCATCCCATATGGGGAACTTTATAGGTTTCACCATTCGCTGCTACGCCAGGTATTTTTGTAATTCTACCTTGTAAGAAACCAAAACCTTGGGTAAGTCCATTTTCTTCACTTTCTTCAAATAAAAGCTGCATTCCAAGACAGATTCCTAAGAGCGGAGTCCCTTTTGCAACGGACTCCTTTATGAAACCGACTAATCCTTTTTCATGTAAGATCCCCATTGCGTCCTTAAAGGACCCTACACCTGGTAAAATTAATCCTTCTGCTTTCGCAAGCTCATCTGGTGAACTTGAAATGAAATAATCATAGTTCATCCGTTCAAGCGCCTTAGAAACGCTGTATAAATTCCCCATGCCATAATCGATTATACCTATCATCTACAACATCCCTTTCGTTGACGGGACCCCCTTAACTCGTGGGTCAATCATCGTTGCTTCATCTAATGCACGACCAAACGCCTTAAAAATAGCTTCAATCATATGATGTGTATTGTGACCGTAGTGAACAATTACATGGAGATTGATTCTCGCCTCTAACGCAAGCTTCCATAAAAATTCATGAACAAGTTCTGTATCAAATGTGCCTACTCGAGTACTTGGGAAATCTGCCTTCAATTCGAAGTGTGGACGATTTCCTAAATCAATGACAACCTGCGCGAGAGCTTCATCCATTGGAACAAATGCATTTCCGTAGCGCTTGATGCCTTTTTTATCTCCAAGTGCTTCACGCAATGCCTGTCCTAAACAAATTCCAATATCCTCAGTTGTATGGTGATCATCAATTTCTGTATCCCCATTTGCATCAACAGTTAAGTTGAATTTTCCATGTTGTGTAAAGAGATCTAGCATGTGGGACATAAATGGAACGCCAGTATCTAGCTTTGAAATGCCTTCCCCATCTACTGTAAAATCTAGTTTTATATCTGTTTCATTTGTCTTACGTTCAACCCTTGCTTGTCTTGTCATAATTACACCTACCGTTATCCACAATTTTATAATTGGTAATGAGTCCTTGATATTTTTGATATCTGTGGATTATTGTCCACATTATCCACACTATCCACAAACTAGATGTGAATTTTGTGAATTATTTTAATCGTTCCTCAACGGCTCTTGCGTGGGCTTCTAATCCCTCTAGTCTTGCAAAGGCAGCAATTTTTGGACCGTTTTCCTCAATGGCTTGTTTGCTATATGAAATAATGCTTGATTTTTTTGTAAAATCATCCACACTTAGAGGACTAGAAAATCGTGCTGTACCATTTGTCGGAAGGACGTGGTTTGGTCCAGCAAAATAGTCACCGACAGGCTCTGAACTATAACGTCCGATAAAAATAGCTCCTGCGTGCTTGATCTTTCCAACCTGCTCCATTGGTTCCTCTGTCACGATTTCGAGATGCTCTGGAGCAAGCTCGTTTACAACCTTGATTGCTTCATCTAGGTCACCTGTGACGTAAATTGCTCCAAAATCATTAATTGATGCTCTAGCAATCGCTTCTCGAGGAAGAAGGATTAACTGTCTTTCAACCTCTTCGGAAACTGCTTCTGCAAGCTGCATTGATGGTGTTACGAGAATGCTTGATGCTCGTTCATCATGCTCTGCTTGAGATAGTAAGTCTGCTGCTATTTCGTTTGGTAGAGCTGTTTCATCTGCCAGCACGACGATTTCACTAGGTCCAGCAATCATGTCGATATCTACATTTCCATATACCTCACGTTTTGCTAATGCAACAAAGATATTACCAGGACCGACGATTTTATCAACAGGCTTGATAGTTTCTGTTCCGAACGCCAACGCACCAACTGCTTGAGCACCACCAACCTTATAGATTTCTTTTACACCAAGTATGTCTGCAGCCACTAATACACCGGCTGGAATGGTACCGTCTTTTCCAGGTGGTGAAACCATCACAATCCTCTCGACTCCAGCGACTTGTGCAGGAATGACATTCATTAAGACAGATGACGGGTAAGCAGCTTTCCCACCAGGAACATAGACACCAACTGCATCAAGTGGAGTAACCTTTTGACCGAGAATCGTCCCATTGTCCTTCATCGTCATCCATGACTGCTTTACCTGACGACTATGGTAATCACGGATATTTTCAGCCGCTTCTTTTATGATTAACACAAGATTCGCGTCTAATTTTTGATAAGCTTCTTGAAAATCCGAGTCGGTGACTTTTAATCCATCCAGTAAAACCCCATCAAATTTTTCAGTATAGTAACGAAGGGCTTTATCCCCGTCTTTTTCTACGTTTTCGAGAATTTCTAAGACTGCTTTTCTTTGTTCAACTGTCCCACTATCAATGGTCCGTTTCAGTGAAACAGTGCTGGTAACACGTTCAATTCTCATGGTGTGTCGGTCCTTTCTATTTAGATACTACTGCGATACCACAGATGATAGTCGCTCTACGATTTCATCGATTTGCTGATCCTTCAAGCGATAACTTACCGGATTTACAATAAGTCGTGAGGTGATGTCCGCAATATGTTCAAGCTCAACTAATCCATTTTCCTTCAATGTACGTCCTGTTGAGACGATATCGACAATTCGATCTGCAAGACCAATTAATGGTGCAAGTTCGATTGAACCGTTTAGTTTAATAATTTCAACCTGCTCCCCATTTTCACGAAAATAGCTAGATGCGATGTTTGGATATTTTGTTGCGATTTTAGGTGCGACACCTTTGATTTTGACATCTGGGAGTCCTGCAACGGCTAGATAGCATTTGCTGATTTGCAAATCGAGCACTTCATACACATCGCGCTCTTCCTCAAGCATGACATCTTTACCGGCAATACCAAGGTCTGCTACACCGTGCTCTACATATGTAGTTACATCCATTGGTTTTGCAAGCATGAAACGAAACGGCTCATCAGGAACATCGATAATTAACTTTCTGGAATCCTCGAATTCGGGAGGCAGATTATAACCTGCTTTTACTAAAAGTTGTGCAGCCTCTTCAAAAATTCGTCCTTTTGGCATTGCAATTGTTAATTTGTCACTCATTATGCCTCCTCCTTCCTTGTTGTTCCTAAGAAGAAGGTGTTTTTGGCAAATGCATTCGTACAAGCATCAACATCCTTGACTCCTGCTATATCTTGAAGGATAACCCGCTCACCCTTTTCTCTTTTACTCATCGCAAAACGGATTGCTTCTTCTCTCTGTTCAGCGCTAAAAATCACACAATGGATTTCTGGCTCTTCCTGTGGTAAATCAAGAGCTTCAAGAAATCGGTCAACTCGGATACCAAAGCCAGTCGCTGGTGCAGGACGATCAAACTTTTCAAATAAATGATCGTAGCGTCCACCATTTCCTACTAAAAAGCCTACATTTTCAGCGTAAACCTCGAATAGAATTCCTGTGTAGTAGCTCATATGACTCACGAGATTGAAGTCAATTTTTATATGCTCAGTAACTCCAAATGCCTCTAGTTTTTTCCAGAGCATTTCAAGTTCGGCTGCTGCATTTTTTCCCTCTTCACATTCGACTAAATCTTTCGCTTTCTCAATTTTCGAATCATTTCCTCTCAATTGTAAGAGTGATAGTAATCGCTGTTTATCAATAGAAGAAAGCGGCAGTTTTTTCACATGCTCTCTGTAGCCAACGTAATTTTTTTCATATAAATAGCGCTGAAGGACATCCGCTCTTGCTTCATTTCCGACAATCTCCATAAACAATGCTTTTACATAACCAATATGGCCAATTGGCACTGTAAAATTAGTTAATCCTGCCTGCTTAAGAGATGCAATCATAAGCGATATAACCTCTGCATCAGCACTTGTTGTTGTATCGCCAATATACTCTACTCCGATTTGCTCAAATTCGGCTGGTCTTCCACCTTCATGTTGTTGCGCACGGAACACATTTGCGGAATATGCGATACGTTGTGGATATTCACCTTGATATAAACGAGATGCAGCGACTCGAGCAATTGGAGCTGTCATATCAGGTCTTAGCACAAGTGTGTGACCCTGTGAATCCAATAATTTAAATAGCTGACGGTCAAGGATCGCTGATGCCTCACCGATTGTTTCATAGTATTCAAGTGTTGGAGTTTCAATAAATTGATAACCCCAGCTTTCAATTTGAGACGACATTGCGTTGCGAATTTTCTTTTTTGCTTCATATAAAGCAGGCAATGTATCTCTCATTCCTAATGGTTTTTCAAACATAAACACGATTTTCGTCACCACCAAAGTTTGTATATGTTAACTTTCCCAATATTTTCTTAAAAAAATCATTTTACTTTAGTTCGCTAATATACTACCAAGATAAAGTATATGATACACCTATCCCTTACATGCGTCAACAAAAAAGTCAGAATTTAGGTGAAATATATTAGGTAGGATAGGGATTTGGTGCCCTTATGGAGAAAAAGTTATTAACTGTGGATTATGTGGATATTGTTGATAACTATAAAAGTAAGATTGTGGATTTTGTTGATATTGTGTATAAATGAACCGGGAATTTGTAAGCAAGAGAGGAAGAAAGGGGACAGATGTTGGAAATAGAAAATGAACAGATGAGGAAAAAGAGGAAAGAAGATGATTCAGCAGAATTACAGAAGGTAAAAGAGATATGTAAATGGTGTAAGTTTGGGCAATAAAAAAGGAACCAACTGAACTGACCTAGCCAAATGAGACATATATAAAACACCTATCCATATTAAATTTAACACTTTTTCATTAATTTGA
>NZ_JBPFDQ010000115.1:0-14313 GCF_059415045.1 Ferdinandcohnia sp. SAFN-114
ATATTATGCAGAAAATTCGTCAAAAGTGTACATATTTAAACAATCACTTTTGTACATTCTTAGGTTAGCATTTATACTCATAGCCCAGATGAAGAACTTACTCGACAATGATCATTAAGTTAAGTAACTTCATACCCTCGATGAAGTACATTTCTCGTCAATGAGCCTCAAGTTATGTTCCTCATAGCCCAGATGAAGAACTTAACTCGACAATGATCATCAAGTTAAGTACTTCATACCCTGGATGAGGTACTTAACTCATCAATGAACATCATGTTATGTTCCTCATGCAATAAATCTATAAGGTTTATATTTTATTTGAATTGTATTAATCATAATATGTCCACTGGTGCAATCCGTTTTTAGTATAAAACTTATCCAATATCCTACCAATTCGTCGTTTAGACTCCACAATCTGACACCAATCATGAATAATATTTGTTGTGATCTTCAATTCAGGGAAAAGTAATTTTAGTTCGTCCGTGCTACGTTTTACAGCATCCACAACCATTTCTTCATTACCACAGTTTTGGCAAATACACTTTCTTCCCACAATATTCACAGATAATGATCTACAATTCACACAACATATCCCTTTCCGTAAGTCACTATACTTATATTTCGGTAATGTACTGTACGGCGACTCCTCCATATGCAATGAAACTAACTTTTCCGCTAGTACTTTATGTTTCTTATTTAACTTTGCAGTCGACTTATTTAGATTTTGGAAAAATGAATGTAATTGTGTTGGAAAGATTATTGGTTTTGTAAGTGGTGCTTGGTATAGGGTGAAAGCGGGGTTTACAAATACTACGTAAGCTTGAATCGGTATTGTAAAACCATAACTTTGGAGCAATTGGCGTAGTAAAGATTCACTACGATGAAGCTGGATAAGTGGATTGTAGATTTCTTTTTTTGGTTTCTTGTAAAGGATGTCTGATTCAAAAAAATAATCACATTCATAATTTTTCACTTCAAAAATATAGAGTTTGTCTGGGGTAATTATCAGGGTGTCAATTTGGAACGTGGTGTTGTTATATTGGAGTAATAAATCATTTATGACTAAACATTCGCATGCTAACTTGCTTGTATAAGAATCAAACAAAACTTCTCCATCATATCCCTTAAACAGATTTGAACAATATTGTTTTTCTTGTAATTCGTCTCTACTTTGTAGTAATTTCATAATTCTGATCACAATAGATTCTGTTCGTTCCTTTTAAATCATACTTCACAACCTTTCTATTTAATTTCAAATCTATTATACTCATTTTTCCAAACCAACACCATAAAATGGTAAACTATTTATACATACAGCAAAAAGGGGATGGAGCGATGAAAAAGAAAATCGTCCTTGCGGGTGGTACTGGGTTTGTGGGTACTTACTTTAATAAAAAATTCACTGAACTTGGCTATGAAGTTAAAGTTATTTCTAGAAATGCACCAAACATAACGTGGAAGGATAAAACGGGGATTATACAAGCTTTAGAGGATGCCGAAATGCTGATAAACCTTGCCGGAAAGTCCGTCAATTGCAGATACAATGAGAGAAACAAACAAGAAATTCTCAATTCACGAACGGAAACGACAAAACTATTGGGGGATGCAATAAAAGAATGTAACAATCCACCCTCCTTATGGATTAATTCTAGTACAGCTACTATCTATCGCCACGCGGAGGACAGACCGATGACCGAGGAAAACGGGGAAATTGGTAGTGGTTTCTCAGTGGAAGTAGCAAAAAGATGGGAGGAGGCCTTTTTTTCCTTTATATTACCGAAAACAAGGCAAATAGCACTACGTATTTCGATCGTCCTTGGTTCAGATGGAGGGGTAATGATACCTTATAAAAATTTAGTTCGCTTTGGACTAGGTGGAATTCAGGGTCCTGGAACTCAGAGATTCAGTTGGATTCATATTGAGGATTTGTTCAAAATCATTCTTTACATTCAGGAACACAACCACTTATCAGGGGTATTTAATTGTTCAACACCGAACCCTATTACAAATCGTGATTTGATGAATGCACTTAAAAGAGCTTTCAATCGGAAACTAGGTTTGCCTGCACCAGCTTGGCTTCTTGAACTTGGTGCGATTTTTATTCGAACGGAAACGGAACTAATTTTAAAAAGTAGGTGGGTTATTCCAGAACGCCTTGTAAAAGAAGGTTTTATTTTTAGCTATCCCACAATCGACCAGGCTCTTGCACAAATAATAAATCAAAAATGTTGAAACTATTTTCCCATATAACCGTAAATAATACTATTAAAACGTAATGGAGGAGATTTTATGCAAAGTAAAGGTTGCGTTAAATGTGGGAGTACGAATGCCGGAACGAAGGATGTTTCGATGACAGGTTCAGGGATTACAAAAATGTTAGACATACAAAATAATCGTTTTACTGTGGTATTTTGTAAGAATTGTGGATACTCTGAGTTTTACAACAGGGATTCTTCGAAAGCATCAAACATACTTGATTTATTCTTTGGATAATATGAAGGAGACAAATTAATCATGTTGCAACAGTTCACTATACAAACAAATAAGCGAGACCAAATGATAGATGTAACAGATAAAGTCCAAGAGGTAGTTGATCAAAGTGGAATGAAAGGGTGCGTAGTGGTCGTATATTGCCCCCATACTACAGCTGGAATAACGATAAATGAAAATGCGGACCCTGATGTGAAACGGGATATGTTACGTCGTTTCGATGAGGTCTACCCATGGCATCATGAGCTAGACCGTCATATGGAAGGAAATACTGCAGCTCATTTGAAGGCAAGTACTGTTGGCGCATCACAACACGTAATTGTGACAGAAGGACGTTTACTTTTAGGGACATGGCAAGGTATTTACTTTTGTGAGTTTGATGGTCCACGAACACGTACCTTTTATGTGAAAATCATATAAAAAGGCGAATCCTGATAGATTCGCCTATTCACCATTGTAAAAAACAATTTCATCTATATCGTGAATCCACTCCTTAGCATCAGTACCATCAGGATTTGCCTTCCAAAGTGTTCTTTTATGATCAAGGATAGATGCGCCTCTAGTCCATACCAGTTTATTAATAGAAGGGACAAATTGTGGACTAAAGTCTCCAACACCACTTGGAGGTTCGGTTATTTTTATTTGATTATTTGCTTTTAAATCAATACGAACAAGATAAGGACGGGGATGCTTGCTAAAATCATTGGTCCATTCCTGTTCGTGGACACGAGAGACAACAATCGATTCGTTTGATAGCCAATCAAAGTCCAATTCTGCGTAGTCTGCTGGAGTATACGTACTTGAAACTGGCATTTCCCGAACCTTTAAATCTTTGTTTTTAAAGCCAAAGACAATTCTTCCGCCACCCGCAATATACGCAAGTGTATCTGCACTTGGGGACCATTTCGGTTTTCCTACTCCGAAAATAATTTCATCCAATACTTCAAAATTTTCCCCTTTGCTATCAATCACGCAAAGCATATTGCTGTCCATTGACCATGATGCAGTAGGAGAAACGATAAACGAGATCCATTTTTTACTTGGTGAGTATTCAAAATGATCCGCATACACGGCAATTAATTTATTTTCTTTCGTTGTTCCAACTTCTCGCGGAAGTTGAAAAAAACGTTCAACCCCACCATATAAATCAATGTCATGGTAATTATCGTTTACCTTTTTGGTATAAAGTGTCGCGCTTGTCCATCCGTCAGGCTGCAACACACCTGAGGAAGAAAGGAGGAAGCCGCTTCCATCTGGAAGCCAACTGAAGCCATGCACACCTGTTGCAATATTATAGAAACGGATAAGATCAGAGATATCTAGGATTCCACTAGCATTAAAAGCGACCACATTATCCGTCGGAGACCAGGTTGGTGCATAGCCATCATAGAATAATTTCTGTTTCTCACCAGTTTCTACATGATAAGCCCATATCTCAGATTGTTGTTGGTCCTTTTCAAACTCTGATGGTGTAGAGAGTTGATATAAAATCCACTTTCCATCTTGGGACCAAGAGGGCTTTGAGTATACATTTTTTGATGAAGTAATTTGAATTTCTTTGTCATTCATGAATAACCAAACATCACCATCTCGTATAAAACTTGCTTTTATAGAATGTTGGCTTTCTGCAAAGATAGGGATTGGAACAAATAAAAGTAAGCAAACTGTCATTATCAAATATCGATACATCTAAATTCCTCCTTTTTTCTCATATATACCTTAATTTCTATCTAAAATCCTTGGAGTATGTGTAGCAGAAATTTTTCCAAGTATTTGTTAAAATGGGAATAAGCCTTACATTTTTGAATTTCTTTAGGAGGGGAATATGGATGGATGAACGTTATCCGATAGGAGAATTCCAATTTCAGGGGGAATTAAAAGAAGAATTAATCACCAATTGGATTAAGGAGATTGAGAAATTACCAGGATTGGTGAGGGCAGCAGTGAATGAATTGACAGACCAACAGCTTGACACACCTTATCGTGAAGGTGGATGGACACTTAGACAGGTTGTTCACCATATTGCAGACGCATCGATGAATTCATATATTCGTTTTAAATTAGCCGCAACAGAAAATAATCCAGTTATTAAACCGTATGACGAAGCCGAGTGGGCAAAGCTTGCAGATTCGACTCTACCAGTTGATGCTTCATTAGCGATTATCGAAGGTGTTCACAAGCGATGGGTGACTCTTCTACAAAACTTCGGAAAGGGCGATTTCCAATTGACCTATGTTCATCCAGAAGGTGGCGAAATGAAACTGGGTGTATTTTTAGGATTCTGCGCTTGGCATGGTAATCATCATCTTGCACATATCACAACATTGTCTACAAGGAAAGGCTGGTAAAATTTTTAGGAAAAGCGGTGCCATTAAAAGCATAGCTTTTCCGATCAACTTTAATTATCATAAACCTACATATATTTATTGGAGGTCAAATAATGGCAAAGGGACAAACAAAGACAAATGCCATGAGAATTTTAGATTCAAAAAAAATTCCATATGAAATCTATACCTATGAAAGCAATGATGGAAAAATTGATGGGGTTTCTGTGGCAAAAAAGGTCGGAATAGACCCCAAACTAGTCTATAAAACACTTGTTGCTCACAGCAATACAAAGGACATCTTTGTGTTCGTGATTCCAGTAGAGGAAGAACTTGATCTTAAAAAGGCAGCAACCGTATCCGGTGTTAAAAAAGTAGAGATGATACCGGTTAAGGATATCCAAAAACATACAGGATACATAAGAGGTGGGTGTTCTCCGATTGGTATGAAAAAAACATATTCAACTTTTATTGACGAACATGCTAACGATCTTGATCGTATTGTTGTAAGTGCAGGTAAAATCGGAGTGCAAGTGGAGATAAAAGTAGATGACCTAATTTCCACCACTAATAGTAGTATCGCAGATATCATTAAAGCGTAAGAAGTACCATACCGTGACACAATCCTCGAAAAACTCAATAAATGAATTCAATCAAAACTTTCCATAGTCGGAAGGTTTTTTAGTGGATTGTCTGATATTTTTGAAGAGACGAAAATCCTAAATGAGAAGATTTCCCTCTCAATATCTTTAAAGGGTTGTTGGGAAAACGCTAATATGTTAATATATGAGTATCAAATATTTAAACTTAATACCCTTAAGGGGAGTAGCTTTAACAGCAAAGTCGTCAATACAGAGAATCGTTCTCTCGGCTTTGTTGGCAACTATGATGTTGTTAGCAAGACCTTACCAATAATACGGTATAGGTCTTTTTTGTCTTTTGAGGCCTATATCATTAAGATATAGGCTTTTTCTCATCCACTTAAAAGGAAGGGGAGTTCATAATGAATATATTTACAACGAAAAATTTCCCATTATTTATTACGAAGGAGCTTGAGCAGCTACATAAGAAAATTAGTCCGATCATGGATAAAACCTCTAAATATATATTCTGGTCATTTCCATTGATCACGATTTCACTTATCAACTTAGGATTCTTATTATTTTTCATGCCGTTTACAAATGAAGCAATTCCAGCACTTGTTATATATGCAATACTCGGAGCTATTGGATTTGCATTATCAAAGGAAGCAAAATTTAAGAAAAAAGAAATTGAGGATATATCCTCCGAATATATCATTGAAAGAATTAAAAAGAGTGATGTTGTAACAGAAGGGCGTCAAAAAGACTATATTTCGAGACTACAAAGTCAGCCTAAGCTTGCTCTACATTTTTTTATTGAATTTTTAAATGAGGAAAAACAAAGAGAAAATCGAAATCTTTATTCCTAAAGGAGTCTTAAAAATATGAAAGAACCTATTGCCGAAGGAAAGTTGAAGGAAACAGCACCCGCAAAAAAAGCAATGACGAAAAAAACAATCCACCAAATCCTAATTAAGTTGCAGAGCCAAGGAGTAAATGCATCCCTAAGTAAAAAAAGAAGCAAACTTGCTTTAGGATCATAAAGACAAAACCTGACCCTTTTGAGTCAGGTTTTTTTCGTAGTTACAACATAATAAACAACAAGCATTAGTAATAAATAGACTGTATATCCAAAAAGTGAATAAGCATGTTTCCAAGATATATCGTGAACAAACCAGCCGAAGTCTTCAGACATTTTTTCTCCGCATGCCATGGTAGAAGCAAGTACTAACACAGCAACAAGCTTTCCAAACAAATTCAGTTTTTGACAGATCGAAAGAAATACAACTAACATTACTGGTAAACCTAGTAGGGTAAATCCTACATTAACGGAAAACACTTCAGGAAAAGGACGCTTCGGAAAAGAGTACAAGCCTTTACCAACAAAATATAGGTCGAGATATGTCCCTATAAGAGTACCAAAAAGGACGGTAACTAAGAGGCCAAAATTAATCCAAAATGGAAATGGCCTTCTTAGCAATTGCTGCGAGTTCGAATTTTTCAAGCGTTTTACAATATTCATTTTGTATCTCTCCATCTACGTTTTCGTGATCATCCATAAGGTAATGAATAACTTCCCAATCCTTATACCAATCCCCAATTTCAACAGGCTTATGTTTTCTATTTTTCCAAGCCAATTCTAATCGCGGACTATATATTCTTGGTGAACCTTTTGTAAGTTCACAGGATCTCACACGTGATTTTAATAATGTACCAGGCAAGCCTTCATCCACTTGATTAAAAATATGCGGCCAGTAATCCTTTCTAGACCCTGTATGTTGGACTTTATTAGCCCACATCTCCACTTGTTTCAGCCTCTCTTTATCCCTAAATAAAATGGCATACAATCGTTTTCCTAACAAAATACGTTCTCGAACACTTTTAAAGTGATGGAGGGTTTGACCAATCAAGTAAGTTTTTCCTTTTTCTTCGAACGGAAAAAGAATATGGTTTAAATCGAATAAATCCTGCAACTTAAATTGCACTGTATCGAGGACTTCTTTTTTATACGTGCTGTTAGATATGATTCGCTTTTCAAGATAGCTTTGCTCGTTAATTATTTGAGCCATTGTTAATAGATATGTGTCTTGTTTCACCCAGAAATAACTCCACATCGTTTCCATAAAAATCGAAACATGAAAATGAGGGAGCAGGTAAAATAAATTTCGCCGATATTGTTTACTAGCCTCATAGAGTAAGAATTGTGGAAAAGCATCCTGAAAAATTAACCAGTTCCCACGTTCCAAAAAAGAAAAATAAGACTCTGCTTCTTTCTGTGTTAACAATCTTGAAAGCTGGCCACCTTTTAAATCTGTCATATTCCACCCTCCATTCCTGGACACCATATGTCCAAGGAATGCCCAATGGATTTCAGGGTGAGCATGATAGAAATCCAGATATGCTTTTGTCCTCGTAATATTATTCAAATTGAGACTTCCCGTTATCGCATGTATTCGCTGAATCAAATACTGCTCTTCTACTGACAGTGGTGGCATCATTTTTTGTCTTTGACGTCTTTTAAGCGCTTTTTTGATTTGCAAAAGAGATTCAGAGAGTGGAAGCTTCTTCTTTTGGAAAAATTTGCACATCTGTTGACCTCCTCTATGAATGCTCGCGGATTCCGCTGAATATGTATGGAGTAGGTTGAAGGGAGGTGTTTTATGTTAGACAAGGTTAATATCAATTTACATGATCTGATTGAAAAAGTTAGGAAGGACCAGTCTCCAAATGGCTCATGGAAGTATCCGTTTGAAACAGGAATTTCAACCGATTGTTATATGATTATCTTATTAAGAAGCCTTGAAATAAATGATGAGAAGTTAGTTCAACAATTAACAGAAAGGATTTTAAGTAGGCAAGAAAAGAATGGGGCATGGAAACTTTTTTATGATGAAGGAGATGGAAATTTATCCGCGACTGTGGAGGCATATTATGCACTTCTATACTCAGGTCTTATTAAAAAAACAGACCCAAGAATGAAACGTGCGAAATCGTTTATCGTGAAAAATGGAGGTCTTAAGAAATCCCATATGTTCACAAAATTCATGCTAGCCTTAACAGGGCAGCAAAAGTGGCCAACATTTTTTCCGCTACCACTTGAAATACTTCTACTTCCCACTTCGTTTCCTATCCATTTTTATAGTTTTTCAGAATTCGGCAGGGCAAATCTCACTCCGATTATGATTCTTGCTGATAAAAAATTTCAACTTAGAACAAAGAATAGTCCAGATTTATCTGAATTAACCAGTAAAAGAGAAGAAGATGTCTTTGAATTTCGACATTCACCCGAATGGCGGTCATTTTACTCTGGAATTCAGCAGGCAGTCAAAGGTTTAATTGGGTTACCTACACATCTTCACCAATTAGCAATTGAACAAGCAAGACAATACATGTTACGCCGGATAGAACCTGATGGAACTTTTCTAGGTTATTTTAGTTCGACATTTCTCATGATTTTTGCTTTACTTTCCTTGGGCTATCCTAAAAATCATCTATTGATTAGAAATGCGGTTAACGGCTTAAAGACAATGAAAACCGAAATAAATGGCCAAACTCATATGCAATATACCACTGCAGATATATGGAATACTTCGCTTCTTGGGTATGCTTTACAAGAAGCAGGGGTACCAGCATCAGATCCAATGATTAAAATAGCAAACCACTATTTATTTAATCGGCAACATTACAAGTATGGGGATTGGGCAATCCAGAATCCAACAGCTCTTCCTGGAGGATGGGGTTTTGCAGACATGAACACCATACACCCAGATGTGGATGATACAACATCTTCACTGAGATCAATAGCAAGAACGATAAAAAAAGAGCCCATTAACAGACAATCTTGGCAACTTGGATTACAATGGCTTATGACCATGCAAAACGATGATGGGGGATGGCCGGCTTTTGAAAAAAATACGGATAGTAAGCTACTAAGCTTGTTACCGATCGAAAAAGCAGAATATATATTAACAGATCCATCGTCAGCAGATGTAACTGGCCGAACACTTGAGTATCTGGGGAAATATACAAATCTGCCTAAAGATCATCCTTCTATAAAATCAGCCATAAGATGGCTAACTAACAACCAAGAGGAAAATGGCTCATGGTATGGGCGATGGGGAATCTGTTATATATACGGAACATGGGGAGCGGTTACAGGATTACGAGCTGTTGGTGTGCTACCAACGTATTCGGCTATAAAAAAAGCGATTATCTGGCTTGAATCCATTCAAAATCAGGATGGAGGATGGGGTGAATCTTGTAGGAGCGATAGTAAAAATAAATATGTTCCATTAAAAACAAGTACATTAACACATACCGCCTGGGCGCTGGATGCCCTTATTTCAGTAAGTGAAAAACGAACAAAAGCCATTGATAATGGGATTCGATTTCTTCTTGAAAATGTAGACCGAGATGACTGGACGACAAACTATCCGAAAGGGCAGGGGATGGCAGGGGATTTTTATATTCACTATCACAGCTACCGGTATATATTCCCGTTACTGGCACTCTCACACTATCAAAAGAAGTATCCCAAAAAAAGCTAAAAGAACAAAATGCTCTTTTAGCTTTTCTTTAGTTTTGATGGATTGTTGATTTTATAGTGAACTGGGTCTTCAATGATGAACTCTTCTTCAACGTCCTTACCCTTTGCAAGTCGCTTTTTCACGATTTTGGCATCAAATTCAAGGGTATTTCCGGGTTCAAGCTCTAATTTCTTTAATGTCTTTGAATGAGAACACCAAGCCAGTCCAATTTCAGTTGGTTCTTCTTGTTGAATAACCACATTCTCAAGAACAATGACTTCATCGTTATCCTCATTAAAATGGTTCCATGTTAACGCGAATTGCTTGACCTTAGCGGTAATATGAACCTTATCTGCTGGCAGTTCAATTTTTGGTGTTTTTTCTTTTTTCGCTTTCTTTTCGGGTTGTTGTTCTTTTTTAACTGCTGGTTTCTTTTCAGTTGTTTCCGGCTTCTCTGCAACTACCTTGCTTACAGTTTCCTTTGTCTTCGGCTGAGATACATTTGCGTCTGAAATAGCAGCTTTTGTAAAGCTTGGTGACTGCATCTCTTTTAAATAAGCAGGGTGAATACAAGTGAGATTCCCATCTTGAAACTCAAGGACGATTGTATTGTGTTCCCCGGTCTTACCGTACACCTCATATCCTTTGATTGTAACAATTCGCTGATGTGTTCTTTCTTTGTACCAGTATTCCTTTTTTACGGAAAGGCCCCATTCTCGAACCTTCTCTTCATAGTGGGCATCATCAACAAATGTTTCATACTCATTTTTTGGTGGGAGATATACAGTTCCGCCTGAGTCCTCTACATGAGGCAATTTGTTCGCCATGTATGAACATCCTTTCACTTTTTACAAATTTATGTAATTCATATAAAATATAATGAAACATATCTATCTCATATCATATATTTCTTTCTTACATAATAAAAGTAATTTCAATTTAATTCAAAGGAGAATTGCGATGACAACTACCTATTCATCTCGAACTGAAGTGCCTGAACAGGAGAAATGGAATTTAAATGATCTCTATTCTGATCTAAGCAAATGGGAGGAAGACTACAAACTCATTGAAAAGATGGGGGAGGAGCTAGGAAAATTTGATGGAAATATTCATGACGGACATTCGTTATGTGAGTATTTAACCTTGAGTGAAAAACTATCTTTCCATTTTAACAAGCTTTTTGCCTATGCCATGTTAAAGGTCGATGAAGATACACGAGTTACCAAATCACAATCCTATTTAGACCGAGCTAAACAGCTTAGTGTAAAGGTGAGCACGAAGAATTCCTTTTTCATGCCGTTCTTATTAAGCTTAGAGGAAGAAACGTTAAAGCATTACATTGCCGAGGAAGAAGGACTTCAGTACTTTGAAAAAGAATTACTTGAATCGTACCGGTACAAACCACATGTTTTAAACAAAGACCAAGAAGAGATTCTCTCACAATTAGGTGAGGCACTTTCTGCACCAAGTACAACATACGGTATGATTAATAATGCGGATATTCGCTTTGGTAAAATCACGAAGGGTGACGGTGAGAAGGTAGAGTTAACGAGAGGAATGTATGCAAAGCTGATCGAGGATGAGGATCGCGAAAAGCGAAAAGAAGCTTATAAAGCCTATTATGAGCCATATGTTCATTTAAAAAATTCAATTGCTTCGACTTTATCTGCCGCGATTAAAAATAATGTGACCATTTCAAAACTACGTCATTATCCATCGGCACTTGAAAAAGCATTATTCGGAGATAATGTTCCAAAAGATGTCTATGAAAACCTAATCGAAACAACAAAGAAAAACATCAGTGCCATGCACAAATACACAAGCATCCGCAAGGAAAAATTAGGTCTTGATGAGCTTCGTCAGTATGACTTAAGTGTACCACTCGTTAGCGGGGCAAAGAAGGATATTTCGTATGATGAAGCATTTGAAATTATGTGCAGTGCACTTGCTCCATTAGGCGAAGATTATATTCAAACACTGAAGGATTTTAGAACCTCGCGTTATTTCGATGTACGGGAAACTCCTGGAAAACGTTCTGGAGCCTATAATCTAGGTGTGTATGGTGTACATCCATATATTTTGTTGAACCATCAGGATGACTTAGACAGCTTATTTACATTGGTTCATGAATGTGGCCATGGCGTACACAGTAAGCTAAGTTCTGAGCATCAACCGCAAATTACCGCACGTTACAGTATTTTTGTCGCTGAGGTAGCTTCAACAGTTAATGAAGTTCTTTTGATCAACTACTTATTGAACAATGAAGCAAATGAAGAGGTTAAGAAATTCTTAATCAATCACTTTATCGATAAATTTAAAGGAACTTTCTTTACCCAAGTGATGTTTGCGGAGTTCGAAAAGAAAACGCACGAAATGGCAGAACAAGGATTGCCTTTAAATGTTGACTCGTTTAGTGAAGTATATGAGGGATTATTTAGAGAGTATCATGGTGAGGACCTTGTGTTTGATGATGAAGTAAAATATGGTTGGTCCCGAATCCCACATTTCTACCGACCATTTTACGTTTATAAATACGCAACTGGGTTTGCATCAGCGATTCATATTGCTACCAAAATTTTAGAAGGGGACAAAACAACACTCACTTCTTATCTTCAATTTTTAAAAAGCGGCAGCTCCGACTACCCGCTAGAATTGTTGAAAAAGACAGGGGTAGACCTTACTACTCCATACCCAATTGAAAACTCATTTAAGAAATTTAATGAATTAGTAGAGCAATTTTCTCAGTTATAAAAATGATAGCCTTCCGAGTGTGGAAGGCTATTTTTTATTCCTTTGGATGTACCATTTGTTCAGGTTTTACATATTGATCAAACTCAGCTTCTGTTAGAATTCCTAAATGTATGGCAGCCTCTTTTAAAGAAGTTTCGTGTTTATGAGCATGCTTCGCAATTTTCGCTGCTTTTTCATAGCCGATATGTGGGTTTAATGCCGTAACAAGCATCAAAGATTCGTGCAGGTATTTAGAGATAACTGCCTCATTTGCCTGAATACCAACGGCACAGTTGGTATTAAACGATTCCATCGAATCAGCTAAAAGTCTAACGGATTGAAGGAAATTATAAATGATCACTGGTTTAAACACATTAAGCTCAAAATTGCCTTGACTCGCTGCGATTCCGATTGTTGCATCATTTCCCATGACTTGAACCGCAACCATTGTAAGTGCCTCACTTTGAGTCGGATTTACTTTCCCTGGCATAATCGAACTACCGGGCTCATTTTCCGGGATTGTTATTTCACCGATCCCACAACGTGGCCCACTTGCTAGCCATCTGACATCATTGGCAATTTTCATCAAGTTAGCTGCCAATCCTTTTAATGCTCCGTGAGCAAATACGATTTCATCATGACTGGTTAACGCATGGAATTTATTCTCGGATGAATAAAAGCCAAGCTTCGTGTGTTCTGCAATTTCCTTCGCTACTTTCTCCCCAAACAAAGGGTGAGCATTAATCCCCGTACCTACTGCCGTCCCACCTATGGCAAGGGCGAGCATTTTTTCGGTAGACTCCTTGATCATTTCCTTAGATCGTTTCAACATGTGAACCCAACCACTTATTTCTTGGCCGAGTGTTAATGGTGTAGCATCTTGAAGATGAGTTCTTCCGATTTTTACAATGTTAGCAAATTCTTTTTCCTTGTCTTCTAATGTTGTCTGCAACTTTTGAATAACAGGAAGGAGGCGTTCATTAATAGCTTTCACACCAGCAATATGCATGGCCGTTGGGAAGGTATCATTTGAGCTTTGACTCATATTAACGTCATCATTTGGGTGAATTCGTTCATCAATCCCGTTATCCTTTAACCATTGGTTAGCCCGGTTAGCGACGACTTCATTTACATTCATATTACTTTGCGTACCGCTGCCTGTTTGCCATACAACGAGCGGAAAATGGTCAACTATTTTTCCTGATAAAATTTCATCACACGCGTAAATAATCGCTTTAGTTTTATTGGCATTTAACTTCCCTAGCTTTTCATTTGCAATGGCGGCACTTCGTTTTAAAATCGCAAAGGCTTCAATCACTTCTTGTGGCATTTTTTCCGTCCCAATTCGAAAGTTCTCCTTGCTTCGTTGGGTTTGGGCAGCCCAGTATGCATCAGCTGGAACCTTTATTTCGCCCATGGTATCTTTTTCAATTCGATAATCCAAGATAATCACCTCAAATTTTCTTCTCTCTATAAAGTACCAATTATACCCTTGTTTTATGTCATAGCTTGTTTGGATTTCAACATCCTTGTCAATAAAATTAATAGACTTTATAATTGTATTTTGAGTAAAAAGGAGGTGTGCTAATGAACTGACCTAGCCAAATGAGACATATATAAAACACCTATCCATATTAAATTTAACACTTTTTCATTAATTTG
>NZ_JBPFDQ010000116.1:0-14014 GCF_059415045.1 Ferdinandcohnia sp. SAFN-114
AACCTTTACATCGAATATATGTAAATGATGTGAGAACCATTGATATTCTAATAGTTCTCACATCTAAGTTAAGATAAATGCGGTTTCCTGACGCTACCCCGTAAATAAATTTATGTTCAGATATTACCCCTAACACTTTTTAAGATGGGAACACATTAATTTTCTTGGAGAGTTCACCTTTGATATAAACAAAGTAGCAAATTTAAATTCACTCCGGTCCCTTATCCAATAAAATAAAGCAGATTTTTCTTAGCGTATAGAAAATCAGCTTTTTCCATGTCGAAATTTGCTTAGCGTATGTTTTCCGCGTTTTGTTGGTAGGACCCCTATATGGATTTAACTGCTTCTTTTTATTGATATAATGGGATAATTAGTGTAATTATGCATAAATTAGTACCCTAATTCGCACCTCTTTTAGTAAGGTAACAGAGGTCCCCTTCATTATGGTATAATTTAGAAAAATGTTATGAGGTGATATTGTGTCATCTGTAATTATATTTTCTATAATTTTTGTTATTATTGTATTTTTAGCAATGGCTAAAACAATAAAGGATAGTCAAAAAAAATAATTTAATTAACTAAAGAATAAGCGATAAGAATGTTTATCTCTCGTTTGACTATAGAAGCAGTTAAACAAGAATAAACACACAAAAAACACCGCATTATAATGATCCTTCACTAGGCCCAATAATACAAAGCCAACGAAATTGTTTCAATCCCTTTTAGAGTCTATTTACTTTATTAGCTGTCTTTGATATTTAAATATCAAGACTAAAAACATATACGAAAGGTTTTGATTATATGCTTTATACAATAGGGTTGAGGTTAAAGAAATTCTTATTAAGGCTTATACCCCCGAGGAAAAAGAGAAATAGTTAATTGACCTGGTTTATTGGGAGCTGGAAGTGAATCATTTGCAACGAAACACTTTAACAGCTGAAGATGTTACCGAATACATAGGTGTGTTCATAAAGATAACATTTACACATTAATGCCTGGATCCAAGAACAAGAAAAGACAAAAGAGGCTGTAGCTGAATGCTGAGCCCCTACAATTCCCCGTCGGTTAACTGACGGGGTGAACTGGTCCACGACAAGGCGGACCACTTACCATTTACAGAAATTAAATAACTGTATCGCTCGTTCAATGTTAGCTAGTAAAACTATTTATACCTATAATTAGCAGCTATAATGTTATTGAAAACTTTTATTTCTTCTTTTAAACCGTAATAAGAATAAACAGATCTAATGGTTTCAATCATAAAATTTGAAGCAATACTGATATGAGTCTTAGAGTCAACTTCTTTCCTTAAGACAGTTACATAATTCTCCTCAAAGTGAAAATACTTTAGTGATTCCTGTGCGTGTACTTCCCCTGAAAATATTTGATAAAGTAAAATATACTGATCTTCTATGTCTAGGTAAGCACTCAACTTGCGCAAATTGTTGATTCTTCCATTAAAATTGTACCACTTTTGTGTCTTAATTTTTTTATCGTATGGGTTAAAGGTTTCAATCTCTTCTTTATAGTTTAGGTCTGAAAACTTCGGAAAATCGGTTATGAACTTATCTCGTTTTATATTCAAAAAACTCCTTACTTTACTCCCTACTAAAGTCTGTTCTGCTATAGAATCAAAAATTCTAAGTTCTCTTCTCTTTAATGAGTAAATATAAGCTGCACCTCTATTACTTGTATCTTTTTCTAGCATGAATTTCAGATATATAAAATTCTCGAACATCATTCTAGCAATTGCATCTAATGTATTATAATTTTTGTTTTCAACTAGAGTAATCAAGGATGAGGTTTTTCCAATCATATCTTCAAGTAGCCCTAGAATTGCTGCATCATGAAGTTCAATTTCTTTGTTTGGATAGTGCATCGTAAAACATTTATCTAATATGTTTTTAGTAACTTTATCTGATTCTTTTAATAATTTTCAAAACTTTCCCCCCTCATCAAACTAACCAAGTATAAAATCAGCAGGATAAAAGCTATTATGAAGCCCACAAAGTTTGCCGTCATTCTAAATAAAGTCACCAATAATGTAGAACTTTCCTACAGCTAAATAACAGCTCGTTATACAGCTTTGAGCAATACCTCCTACAACAGAGCTATTCGAACGCCTTAGGATTTTTCCTTATATATGTAATGTACATAACCCTTCACAATTTGTTATGATATTTACTCATGCTTTTCGTTTCTTCAGGTTCTACTCCCCCCAGAGTCTAGATGGACCACTATTCATTTCTCGTTGATCTTCTTTATACATCTTCGTAAAATATCTTTCTTCCTGTTCCTCTTTAAAATTTGCATAAGACTTAGCTATTGCTTGAGGTAACAATGATACAAGACAAAACTCGTAAATATCATTACACAATCTGCGACCCTAGCCTGTTTCTCCTTAATAATCACTATAACTATAAAAAGCAGGACAATTACCGCACCGTTTAAAAGCAATATCCCCGATTTGATATATCTGAATTACACACTTCCGATGGTCCCATACAATGGCATCCAAACCATCTATCATAGGTAATATATATTAAACACCACTTTCACTATTGCTTTTAGCGTTACCAATTCTATCAATTGCGCTTTTACAATTACTAGCAATATCAATATATATAGTAATAATACTAGCAATATTAATGTTGCTAGTATTATTACTATTAATTACAATCTTAAGAACTTCTATTTGAATAAAGACATCAGATAGCACCACCATTGCCATAGAGTGATGCAGAATGTTTGATTCTAATAAAGTAGCACTCCCATATCCCTTGACCTTCTTTGTGTCCGTGGTAAGTGTTTTTATTGTGGATGAAGAAAAAACAGCCTTTAGGAATCCATCCTCACAAACAGCCTACCACGTCACTTAAAAGTTCCACTGGCGGAGCCCCCACTCCCTCCAACAATCACTAAAAAGTGACACGACGGCCAAGGGCAAGCAGCCAACGCTGTGGTTAATAGTGATGTTTTTTTGAAAGGAGCTCACCTCTGTCTTCACTAGCTCAATTAGATAGTAATATTCACTATTAATAAACTAAAAAAATTTACAATTAAGTTTTAAATTGTAAATTTTTTTAGAACCCTTATATCCTCTCAAATTACTTCATCCATCCCTTTTCTATAAAAATCCTCTTTAACGCTTCATTAACAAGCTGACTCTTTATCCCTTTCCCCCCCTTCTTTGCTAAACGATCTAACACTTTTACTATGTCATTTTCTAAATAAAAACCTCGATATGTATGAGTCACACTCTTAGGTTGATTATCCTTAAATAATGCGTCCAAAGCATCTAAATTAGCCATATTCAAAGTGGAATCCATTGTACTATTATTTCTGGTATCATTAACACTACTTGTTTTAACTTCAACATCACTATCAATATTGTTATTAAAAGTAATACTTTTATCCATATTATTATCATTAGTAATATTAATATTTTTATTGCTAGCAATATCCATGTTGTTATCGTCATCAGTACTACTATTGCTATCTTTTTGTTTCATAGATTCTAACATTGTATCAGCCGCCGTTTTCTTCTTATTTTTATTTATACGATCAAATAATTGCTGTTGCTTTGACACGTTCCTTCAACTCCTCTACAAATGAATAATATGGGGTTAATGCATCATTCAATTCAGGATTTTCCCAAAAACCATAAATTGGTAATCTTTTTGTAGCCGCTTTACGCTTAATCAAAGTTTCAAACCGAAGGCCTTCATACTCTGAATCAATTAATTCTAACATTGCCTTTGTATCCGAGGTTCGTGGATCTACGATACTAAATAAAATACCTGCTACTTGTACATTTGACCCAACCTTTTCTTTAGCAGCTTCACATATCTCTATAAACTTATCAATCGCATAATAACAAAACTGACTACCATCAAACATCACAACCGCATAATCACTAGCTGCAACAGCATTAATAGTGTTCTCTGATAAAGAAGGTGCCGTATCTAATATAATAAAATCATAATCGTTCATAACTGAACTTAAAGCTTCTTTCAACGCTAATACTGGATTACCACTAAAATTAGAAGAATATAAAAATCTAGGTAAAGTTGCTAAATAATCATTGCTAGGAACAAGATGTAAAGTTTCCGTAACTTGTTGAATATACGGTCTAACATCTCCAACTTTAATACCTTCTAAAATAGTCTTCTCCTCAAATTCCCCACAGATATCCATAACACCAGTAAGTAAACTTGTCATATTTCCCTGAGAATCCATATCCACAACAAGTACCTTATGCTCTTTACTTAACAAATAACCTGTTACACCTGCTGAAGTCGTTTTCGAGCATCCACCTTTACTAATTCCAAATGTTAAAACAGTCGCCACCATAAATACACCTCTTATACTTTAAAATTAATATAACTTGTTTCCTAAAAAACATCATATCTTCTAAAATAATAGCTAACAATCTAATACTAGTAACTTCTCACAAAACCCCTAAATATCCTCTATACGCACATTTAAAATAATAGAGTGCTCGAGGCCCGCCATAATAAAGAATACAAGAGTGTGGATATGTGGATAACCAGAGGAAGAAGAGACAGGGGCTACGCCCCATTAATATAAGCGTACAGACCACTAAACTTTTTTTATTTCCTTAATTAATTGGCTAATACGCCCTTTTGATAAGCCTAGTCTCTCTGCGATTTCCTTTTGTTTCATTCCTTGTTGAATCATCTCATGAATTTTAAACATATTGTCATCTGTTTTATCATGCATTTGTTTTATATAGACTTCTCGCTTTAATACTCCCTCGCTGCGACGTTTTTCCCGGTTAGCAATAGTTTTACGCCTTTTCTTTTCATCTGGGTCTATAATCGTCTTTAAATGCGTCATTTCTTCAGGTGTGATATCTAACCATGAGATTAGCTTTTTATTACTAATGTTGTATCCTGCACCTGGATACCCTTTTTCCATCGCAATTCGGTTTGCTTCCTCATTATTACGTGCATACCAGGCCTTCTCTGCGCTTCTTGTGGCCTTTTCTACCTCTCGCAATGGTAAAGGATCTGCAAATTGCAAATTAAACGTCTGAGTTTGATTTAACGACTCTGACGGGTCGTTTGTATAGCAGCATAGCCAATATCTATATAAAAAACAAATTGTTTCACGGTAGCCGTACACATTATAATTGCGCAACTCCACCAACTTCACCAAATCAAGTAATCTAGCATAATGAAGTTTGTATGTATTAAAAAGCTGAACTACTTTCTTTTTACGACCTTTTTTGCCTTTTCTAACTTTCTTAGAAAATACCTCGCTCAAGTCTGGAAGATAATCGTTTTGAATATCTCTCAATGCATATCGATAGTCATGCCTGTATTCTGCACTAACTTCATTTCCGTTCTTTGAATTAATACTTCCAGCAATGCGAAATACTCGAGCAGCATCTGCAGCTTTCGGATCTCCGCCTAATTCAGAGAGTTGTTTCAAAAAGTGATTCTGTACAGCTTGCCAAAGTGGTAAAGCTTTATAAGGTACCGGTTCAATTAACCAAATAAGGACCATACCTTGGCCACTAAAAATAAGGATGTTAGGCTCTGGGATAGAATGGCCATAAAATTCATGTTCTAACTTTCCCATTACCCAGGAGGGATCGTAATTGAATAGATAAAAATCGAGATCTACGTATAACGACCTTAGTTGCCTTATATTCTCGATTTGTCGTTGGGGCTTATAAAAGGTATTCTGACTGAAATAAACGTCCTCACCTAGCCATTTTGTGAGCTCGTCCGCTAATTCTTCAGGTCCATAGTGGTATTGTTTGAATTTACCGGTATCTGTCTTTTTCGCTACTGTAATCCAGCCGTCAGCATCATGATGATGGAACCAGGCATGATATTGAGCTTTTTCTATAGCGTTTGTATTTTCCATTAATTTTTTCTCCTTCCATAGTGGAAAGAGTTGTACACCTGTGGTATAGTAATAACAAATGAATTTTGAAAAAAGGGTACAATAATCCCTATATATTTGAAGGTGTACAATCCTTCCACTTGTGAGAAACCCCGCCGTCGCCAAACAGTAGGGGTTTTTCTATTTATCTATTATTCTATCAGCTTTGACTATTATCTACAACAAAAGTCGAAATTTAGAAAATAACAAGGCCTCGAAGGGGAAACTTCCGGATTATAATTTGGGGTAAACTTTTTAGCAAAAAGGTATTAACTACCATGAAAGAACGTAATTAACTTTCATTTTCTTTGGTGAAACTCTGCTACATGGATGGCCAACGTACATCTTTCTATCTTTTTTCATTTTCTTTCAGTTTATTCTCTGATTTTTCTCCTTCCAAGCGTAATCAAGTATAATTCGTACCTCGTTCAACATAAGAAATTTTTTTTGAATATCATTTGTTAGACAAAAAATCCCCCTAAGGTAATACCAGATTTATTTAATCTGTCTACCCTAGGGGGAGAGTAAAGTAAAGTTATAATTATTACCTTAATACAGACTTTTTAAGCAACCGAATCTATAATAAGTAACTTAAAAGACAATTTATTATTTCATTACCAATTCGGTAAAAGATTCTAAATTAATTATCTCTACCCCCTGATAGTAATGCTTGACTATTTCTTTATAATTTTTCCCTTCTTTTGCCATACCATTTGCGCCATATTGGCTCATACCAACACCATGGCCATTACCTCGTGTTGTAAAAATCAGATGCCCATCTCTTTGTTCGATATCGAAATCATTGGAGGCCAGTTCAAGTTTCCCCCTAACAAATACTCCTGAAAATTCTTTATTGCCTATTTTTATGGTATCTACTCTTTTACTTTTTGTAAGTTTTTTTTCCCCAATAATATCCGAATTCGTTTCTAATTGAATACCTAACGCATGTTCGACTTCTGCAATTGTTAATGTTTTTTCATTTTTAAATTTAGGGGATTCTTTATCCCAAGGACTTTCCACACTTCTTAAGTACGGGTAACTGTTACTCCAATAATCCTCCGAGTTTTCAGTATAACCATTGCTAGTTGAAAAGAAAGATGGATCAATTGGTTTTCCGTCGTAAGTAATAATTTGACCTTTAGTAGAGTTAACTGCTTCTTGAATTTTAGCAATATTAGTTTCGTAATTTTTTCCCCATTGGTCAGCCAATTCTTCTTTATTTTTATAGACTTGGTGAAACTGATGATTATCTGTGATTTCAGCATTATTAGGCACACTAACTTTAGACTCAGAAAGCATTCGATAAACGAGAAATGTTCTTGCTGCTAAAGCTTGAGCTTTTAGTGCTTCCAATTCAAATGAAATTGGCATTTCAGAGGCTACAACACCTACAACATACTCTTCTAAAGGTAGTGTTTCTACCACATTTTGTTTCGAACGAAACACTTCAACAGAAAAGGGAGAATCACTTGTTTCAATATCTTGTTCTTCTTTTTTAATTGATACATTCTCGGCTGTTGATAGATTTTGAGTTGTTTGGTTTGTAACTGTTTTAGCCTGATTATTATATGGCATAACTATAAGTGTAGGAACAAATAATATAATAGTGAAAAAACTTATAAAAAAAATAAGACTAGATTTCGCCCATGATTGTTTTTTTGGTTGTTTTAATTTCATATTAGCCCTCACTTCCAATATTTGTTTTATATTTAAAATCTATATATAAAAAGAAATAATAGAACTAAAATTTTTGTTTTAAAGATCCTTCTGTATTCTATCCTTAAGACATGAAAAAACCACTCTCTAATAGAGTGGCTAGACAAATCTAAAATACTATTGGTATCTATAATACACTGTTAAATTAACAAGGCAATCCTCTATATTCCTCTTCTACTTTTTGCTAAACAATCTACCACACTTTTATATTCCAAATATAAACTACGATATGAATGAGGCAACTCTTAAGCTGATTATCATCACATAATAATATCCAAATCAGCTAAACATGGCTATATTTGCAACAAAATTAGTTCCTCTTTAGATAAATGTTTTAAGGAATCAGACACGTACCCTGACAGTATATATAGCCACCATATTTTACCTGTGTAAAATTCAAATCAGGGTAGTATCTTTTAGAGATTAGTGGAATACTTCCAGCATATCCAAAGTTATCTTTATAATAGTAGTATGATGGTGGATTCCAATTTCCGCTTCTATCAGTCTCATATTCCACATATCTACTGTAAGTTGCTTGAGTGCTAATATCCTTTTCTAAGGATACGTTTGATGCGAAGGTCTGCCCTTGAGGTAGAATAAGAAAAGTAAAAGCTAGACTGACCCCTACTAATAATCCAATTAATTTTTTCATAAAAATGACCCCCGAGTTTTATTTACCATTTTATTAACAAAAATGGTATTACAATGGTAATTCTCTATCAAGCAATGAAAATCCTCTAAAAAAAATAATATATTTATTTCTTTTTTATTATTTCCGTTTTACTGTTTTGTTCTGTTTTTCTTTCTCCTTTCAAGAATCATAAAATACATTGGAAGATATAACCGAAATATCACAGGATCAATTTTGGAGGCACTATTCCCAAACTCTTCAATTAAAAAATCAGTTTTCTATCTATATTGGTGATATGTGAAGTCCTAACTTTCTCAAATGGTTTCGTTCCAATAAAACTCCTCTTTCCGATAAACGCTATACGAGTCATATAAGAATTGAAATCCCATAAAGGTTCCCTAAAAGACTGTAGAAGCCCAAAAATTTAAAATTCTACCTCCAGTATTTTTTCCATCATTCTGTTTATCAAAAAAAGTAATACCTCTACTTTAGGAACATCATCTTTAGAGATATTTTCAACAGAAGAAAAGTAGTGGTTATATCGTTTTAATTGATTGTATAAATCCCAGTAAAATTTATTTAACACTTCTTTCGAATTAGCATCGTGATTTGCTGGTATATAACTCATATCGACAATATCTTCTTTCGCTATCCTCGCAACCCATCCATCATTTTTTTTTGATTGATAACAAGCTAAATAATAATATGGGTAATAATGTGGCAACACTTCATATTTGAGATGCTCTAATGCTTCTAGGTAACTAACATCACCTGGGATACCTTTTAAATGCATTTCAATAATATGCCGACCGCGCTCATCATGCTGCTCTCTAAGGAACTCGGGTTTTGACTTTTGTTCCCGAGCCATTCGCTTCCATTTTCCTACGTCTCCCTGGAGTTTTTTAATATGTACTTTTTGTCGTTCAATCTCCTCACGCAATTGCTCTTCCAGTGTTTTTTCTGTAATCACTAAAAATCACTCCTTTATCGCATATATCGTTCTGCGAGATCCCACCTGTCCTCACCATGGCCAATCTCTTCGTGTACCTGGTCAATCGCACCTTTTAATAGATTGTAAACTTTAATATCTTGTTCGGTTAAAATGCTATAATCAGCTTTTCTCCCTTTGTCCCTGTTTTTCATAATACGTTCTAGCATCACTTCTCCCTTATTTATGATTCCTTTTTCTCTTAATAATTCTCGTAACCTATCACGACAATACAAATGCCTAAACCCATGGGTTCCCCGACCATTTTGGTCTATACCTACTTTTTTACAAGCTGCATTTACAGCACTTCTTACAGTAGCAACCTTAACAGATACAACCGTACTGTCTGGCTCTTTATCCTTTAGTATTAGGATTAATTTTTCCTGAAATTTTGGAGGTACAGGTGTTTTTCTATGACGTCCTCCTTTTGTGATTCCAGTAGCTTCTTCAGATGAAATATTGAGTACCCATCCCCCCGAAGATTTCTTGAAATGTTTAACCTTGATTTTGCATGATTCACGCACTCTTAATCCCATATATCTCATAAGGTTTACTGAATCCTGAACATTGACAGATAGAAAAGGAAGCATTGATTCAAATTCTTCAGATGAATAACTGCGATTTTCCGCTTTTTTCAATTCACGCCAATTAGTAATCCTTTTTTCAGGAACGAAGATAACAGGTTTTAACCCTCGATCTAGGCTTCGAATTTCCATTCCCTTCTGCAAGTGCCTTAGTGCAGTTTCAACATTTTGTTTATGACCTGCAGAGCGTTCTAATGCCGTTAAGTGCTCTAAATATGCTATGTAGTGTTCTTCTGTCAAATCATAGATACTTTTAATTCCTTCATTTTCACGAATCCATTTGACGAAATTTTGTGCAGCTGATAAGGTTTCTCTTACCTGTTTAATAGAATGAATACCAGGTACCCCTTTATGCTTGGCTTCCCGTTTGGATTCTCCAATTCGATTGACAGCATTAATAGCTTGAGATACTTGATGCACGATACTACTACGACGCTTTCTTGCCATCGTTTCACCTCCTTTAAAGGATAAAACCTAAAATCAATTACCAATAGCCATCAAGAAAGTTTTATTTTGTCCCATAAGGTGTGGTATTTTAAAATTCAAACTTACAATGAAGTCCGCTCATTTTTTAACGAGGCGAGCAATTTTAGCCTCGAATTAAATCATTTATACTGTTCCTGACTTCCATAAGACCAGTTTGTTCTGTTCGGCTTTCATGAACATGATTCTTATCCGCTTTAGTTTATACTGACTCGATACTTCATGAGCTACAGTCCATGATATCGATCTTTCATTGATATCCTTTTGATTAATGGACGGATCCAGCTACTCCTTGGATCAGTTGTTCTGTTCACCTTTCATGAACAGGAACTTATTCGGCTTTAATTTATACTGGCTCGGTATTTCATGAGCTGCAGTCAGGATATCGATATTTCGTTGATATCCTTTTTTGATTAATGAACTGATCCGGTTACTTCTTAGACCAGTTTGTTCTGTTCGGCTTTCGTGAACATGAACTTATCGCTTTAATTTATACTGACTCGATACTTCATGAGTTACAGTCCATGATATCGATCTTTCGTTGATATCCATGTCTACATTCTGGTTGTCACTTTTTAGTTAGATAATGCAATAAGCTATCTTATCTATCACTCCTCCTTCAATCTAATTTCTTAATCTATATAAAAAAGCCCATAGCTAAGAGAGGTACAAGGATACTTCTTGTACAAACTACTCTCAAAGCCATGGGCTTTGTATATTAAATTCCTCATAAAAGGCAAATAAAAACGACCATTCATACAATAGAATCGTCGGAAAACCACTCATTTAATAGATTAATAAAAATTACTCTTACCTAATTACTTAATGCAAATAGATATTTATTAAAGATACCCACGAAGGCAAACTTGCCCTTTTGTAAAATTCCTCGGCCCAAAGACCACAATCGTTTGTTAGAACACCTGCTAGCTCCTTTTAAGAACTGCAAAACAAAAAGAAAAGTTAAAATCATCTAATTAAATTATATCAAAAATAAAAATTGATTTCCAAGCTAATTGTTAAAATCTTCTTTTCTGAGATAAAACTATATTGTGGCCTTTATGAAACTAAAGGAAGAAACGGCAGGTATTTTTTGAAACATCGTAGTTCAATTAGCAGGGAATTTCAGCAAAAAAAAATAACCCACCCTGCCTAATAATAATGTCCAGTTAGATGGTGAGTTATTTCTCGCTTAGGACCACTGCTCTTCTCTCAGTAGATCAATCACAATTATACCTCAATATACCCTTAATTAAACCAATAAAATTCTATCTCTTAGTACTTTATCAATAAAATCATGAATCTGTTTTTCGTAATATTTTACTTCCATCGCTGATGTAGCCTCTAACATGTTTTGTTTGAGTTCATTCAACTTTACTTTTTCATCTTCTGTCAAACTTTCTTCTAGTGATATCCTTTTTGCTCTGCTCAGTTCTACATCTAGACCATCAAGTTCTCTAATTATATCTTGTAATTCTTCAATTACTCGGTCTTTTTCGTATGCACTTTCTTGTTGAAGTGAGACGACAATATCCAATAATTTTTGTTTTAATTTAACTACATGAAACTTAGTAACGGCATCCATAAAAAAAGCACCTCTTTTCATCACCTTTTTATAAATTAAGCGCGGTAAAAAACTATTCACTGACCATAATCCACCACTAATTGTACAATTAGTTGATCATCAATTATAGCAGGAACATTACTAAATACTCCTTATACTTTTAACATCCTATTTTTTCTGTCATATATCAAATTTTGATATATCGATTTAAAAACATAAAAATAAGCTCATTAAACAACTGGGGGATTCAAAATTTGAACCCTCACCCAAAGTAAGTAACCGCAAAAAAGGACACTTAATGTTTCCCTCTTATCAAGGGGATATATATTTGCTCTCATTTAGGTTAACCATCATAACCATGTTAACCATTAATGTAATCGAATTCCATGGTTAACCAATACATGAAAATTCAATTCCTACTTTGTAGAGTCGTCTAGATCTTTATTTACCTTTATCTATTATCCCCTTCACTTTTTTCTTGTTTCAATCGCTCAATTTTCTCCTCGTACTCCTTACGCAGAGAGTTTACTTCTTCATACATTTGTTTTATCTTCTCGTTATACTCTTCGTTTGACTTCAATAACCTCTGCTGATATTCTCTCTCGATTCCTAGCAACGCTCTATCCTTTTCGTAGTCTTTTCTCTCATTAATACGTTCAATTTCGATAGTATGACTATTTTTCAGCAACTCCAGTTGTTGTTTTAAATCCCTGACTTCGTCCTGCAGCTCATCATTTTGAATACTAACTTCTTTCACCTGGGAATGTAGACGTTCACGTTCATTAGAGAATTGCTCTTTCAATTTCTCATTTTCATCAGCATATTCTTTGTACTTAGCGACCAAACCACTTAGCGTATCGTTTTTCTCTTTGTATTCATGAATCAAGAGCAGATTATTTTCATTAGTGGAGCGTAAATCCTCTAGTTGCTTTAATGCCCCCTCTTTTTCCTGTTCGATAACTTTTAAGACTTCCTTCGTCTGCTTAGATTCTTCTACTGCTGTTTTAGTCTTTTCTTGGTATTCACCAATGATTGCTTCTTTTTGTTCCAACTTGTCAGAGATTTCTTTCACCGCATGGTCCTTAATGTAGATAGATCGTTGAACCATATTAGAAACAAGTTCATAAATCCGGCTAGTATGCACTTCTAGTTCATTCAAGTCTTGGTTGTAATCCGTTGCACCTTGTTTAATGGATTGCAACTCGGAAATAGCGACTGCTTTTTCGAACCATTCTTTTGCAGAATCACCACTGTTTTCAATCATCGTTTTTACTTTTTCATACAGATCCTCGCTTACTTTTACTCCAAATGTCTTATCAGCCATATTTACATCCTTTCATTTAGTTAACCTATTAATATACTATTAGCAATGGGTTAACTAGGTTTATTAATGTTAACCCCATTATACTATTTACTAGAACAAATTTCTATTTGTCATTTAAACAAAAGACAAATTAAATTTTAGATTCGATGCTTTTAACTACATTAAAGATGCTTAATAATCCATATCAAAATTGTTTTGAGATTGGTCATTCAAGACTACGTCTTGATAGTATGCAATTTTTATGTTATAGTTTGTCCAAGGTGATAAATATGACATTTAACCGTGAAGAACTACCGAAAAAACGACAGGCAGAAATGAATAGAGCCGAATATGCTTCATGGAAAAAGAGAGGCTTAAATAATTTTGGTTTTTTTCCTGTTTTTCAACCTTTTAAAGAGACGTTCTTATTAAAAAACCTTTCTGGTAACGCCTTACGTTTATACTTGTATTTGGGATTGATGTCAGGTAACGAAACTGGAGAAACCTGGGTAACTATTGATACCATGGCAGCCTATTTTAATAAATCCAAGCGTACTATAAGTGGTTGGATTAAGGAACTTGAACAGGCAGAGCTCATAGAAAGAATGCAATTAAAACCTGATGGTCCGGCGCACACCTTTTTAAAGCCTTACGGATATGAACATATGAATGATAAGAACAGTTTGCAAAAAGGGAAGTTAAGTAGTTCGAAGCAATCGTCTAATGACGATATTCTATTTTAGGACAATCCCATCTAAATGTAGTGTAGTGCTTTAATAAATTAATGCTAATTCCTAAAAACACAAAATCGCCTATTTTTTTGTTTAATATT
>NZ_JBPFDQ010000117.1:0-13179 GCF_059415045.1 Ferdinandcohnia sp. SAFN-114
TTAAACTTTTTTATGAAGGCTACCAAGCGAAAGCGCGGTAGAAAAATCTGTGTCTATTTTCTTGACATAGTATCACTATTTAGCTTAAGCTTCATATTTAGAAAAAGAAGTAAAGCAACCCCAAGAATTACCGAGATAATCGGTAAATTGTCTACAAACCAATCCATTTTTCATTTCCTCCTGTATCTCTCTTAGCTGTAATATCGTTTACATTTGCTTCCGTAAGTGTTGTTCTTTTATTGAAAAAAATATATAGATAACTGAGCGCGTTTTCAAATCAGAAAACTTTTTATTAATTTGTTTAGGAAACAAACAAAAAGCGATGGTCTAATTTTACAAAACTTTTTTGAGGGAAGCAATGAGAAAGTTTTACTATTTAACTGTAGGGAGCGGAATGATATGGGAGTTGGGTGGAATACACTATAGAAGTAGGTAAAAAGTGGTTTTCTTATCCTAAGAGCGATAAAAATGGTATAGTATATTTGAAGCATAATGTTCTTCTAATAGAACCGTAGGAGAGAGGATATCCATGCAATCAGAAATTCAAATACAAAAAACATCCCTCATAGCTGATCTTAAATCACTTTTTAAGGCAGGGGTTTTAATAGCCAATGTTCTACCCGTGTTTTCAGGATTTTGGTTAGCCATTTACTTTACGGGCGCATCTTTTCAGGACAATCTGGGATTGTTTCTGTATACAATAATCGGAAGTACGCTCGTTATGGCGGGGGCACTCATCATAAACAACTGGTATGATGTTGACATTGATACAGTCATGGATCGAACGAAAAAGCGACCAACTGTAACAGGGCATTTTTCATTGAAATTTGTTCTGGTATTAGGAATCATTTGTACTGCTCTAGGATTCATTTTTCTATATTTCACAACATTTGAAGCTATCTTTTTTACATTTATAGGCTGGTTCACATATGTTGTGTTATACACGATGTGGTCAAAGCGCAGATTTACGATTAATACTGTGATTGGAAGTGTTTCTGGCGCCGTATCTCCTTTAATGGGGTGGGCTGCGGTTGCACCTATCGATCACATCGTTCCAATTATGCTCTTCTTGATCTTATTTGTTTTTCAAATGCCTCATACATATGCGATTGCGATGAGAAAGTATGAAGAGTATAAAGCGGCTAAAGTCGCGATGCTCCCAGTCGTTCGCGGATTTGAGGTAACGAAGAAGCATTTTCTGTTCTGGGTGATCTGTTTGTTGCCGATACCTTTCTTTTTAGGGGACCTAGGATTAGTATTTGTCGTACTCTCGACAGTGCTTAATATTGGTTGGATTGTATTGAGTGTCAAAGGATTTACGGTTAAGGATGATATGAAATGGGCTCGCTGGAACTTTCTATATTCAGTGAATTATATTTTTATAATCTTCCTATTAATGGTCGTCGTTACCTTACCAAAATATTTTGGATAGCCTTGCCACGAACCTCGTTACATTTAATGTAGCGGGGTTTTTTGTGAAACAAAATTTCACAAATAAATTCAGATCTTTTGTACTTGATTAAACGAGATAACCAACAAGAGAATATGGTATGCTTTGAAGAAGAGAAAAATCAAATCAAACATATCTTTTCCATTCGCAATCCAGAAAAGCTAACATTTGCATTGAGAGGGATACCATATTAATCACATCATGGCAAGGAGACTACCAATGGATGATAAGTATTACGATGCACTTTTACATGTAAAAACAAGTGGAGGCCAAAAGGGATTTAGCCCCTCCGTACATTATCACCGCTATGAACCGACGCCATATGAAGGGCTCGACGCACTATTTTTGCATTATCAATTGAAGGAAACCGACCGGGTAGTGGATTTTGGATGTGGCAAGGGTAGGCTTCTTTTTTATATACATCACCATTTTGGGGCATCTGTTGTTGGGATTGAGATTGACAAAAGTCTCTATCATGAAGCGGTGGAAAATCGAGTACGCTATTTTAAAAAGTCAGGTTACCAAAAAGGTGAAATTGAAATTCACCATTGTGCCGCACAGGATTATAAAATTAACTCGCTTGATAATCGTTTTTACTTTTTTAATCCTTTTTCTATACAGGTTTTTAAGCATACATTGTCTAATATCCTACGTTCATACGAGCAGAATCCACGACACATAGAGATTATTCTTTATTATGGATCAAACGAGTACACCTATTTTGTAGAAACCAATACACCTTTTCAAATGAAGAAAGAAATCATCATTCCTGAATTGTTTGAGAAAAACACATATGAGAGATTTTTAGTTTATCAACTTGATTAAGCAGCTTCCAAATTCGGAGGCTGCTTTTTTGTGCAGGGGTTAGTTCACCAATTTGTCATTTTCGGATTTCTTCGAAGGGTACAAGGGAGGAAAAGTCCACAAAAAGCCGAATTAGAGCGGTTTTATTGAGTTTTAATCAAAAGTTAGGGGACGAGAAATAGCCTTTTTTCTCGTCTTTTTTTTATGAGTGTATTAAAAATTACACTTGATGTGTGATTCAGTTCACAACATTGAGAACTATTCCTAATTATGATGTAAGTAAGAAGAACATAAGGAGGTTGAGTTGGATGGGAGCTTCAAAAGTTAACAGAAATAAAAACACAAACGGGGGAAATTCGGAACGATTAGTTGGAACCTGGATTTCAGTTGGTGTTGTTGGAGCAGTCATTCTTGCTACGTATCTATTACTATTCGGCCTATTTATGGCTAGATTCTAGGAGGGAAAAAAATGAAGATGCATCGTGATGAAAAAATATGGCTTACCATAAGTTTCGGCCTTATCATTGGATTCATGCTTATAACAGGATACCAAACATTTGCATTAGAAATGGGACCACCAAGTAATATGGAAACAATCGATCCTCAGAAAGTGGATGAAACAGCTCCATTCGACAAACCAGGTGTTTATCAAATCGGAGAAAATGAATATGAAGTAGTTATGACGTTACAAATATTTAGTTTTACACCAGCAAAAATTGAAGTACCTGCGGGTGCAAAGGTTCACTTTATCATGACATCTAAAGACGTAGTTCACGGATTCCAAGTTGCAGGTACAAACTTAAATGCAATGGTAATGCCAGGACATATTCAAAAAATCACTCAAACGTTCGACGAGCCTGGTGAGTATTTAATTCTATGTAATGAATATTGTGGTTCTGGTCACCAATTAATGTCTACAACAATTACGGTTAAATAAAGGAGGGGAGACCATTGGCAACTATATTAAAAAATTCAGATTTGACATTTAAAGAAAAGACAAACAAAGTTTTAGGGGTTAATCTAGATGATGCAAAGATTTCGAAATCCTATTTATCAGTAGCATTTATCGCATTATTATTAGGTGGACTTTTTGGATTATTCCAAGGATTAAATCGTGCAGGTCTTCTAGAATTGCCAAGTTGGCTTAATTATTATCAAGTATTAACAGCACATGGCCTATTATTAGTAGTAGTATTTTCAGCATTTGTTACCATTGGTTACTTTTACGCAGGTCTTTCTCATGATTTAGGTGGATTATTACCTAAAGTTAGAAGGATGGCATGGGTGGGCTTTTGGACGAAAATCCTTGGTATCGTATTAGTCGTCATTCCTGTTCTAATGAATGAAGCATCTGTCATGTACACTTTTTATCCACCAATGGCAGCACACCCAGTGTTCTATATCGGGTTAGCATTAGTGGTAGTAGGTATTTGGATCTTAGCAGCTGGTGCATTTATTCAAGTAGCAAACTGGAGAAAGAATCATAAGGGTCAGCATTTACCAATCCTTTCTTTCTTTGCTACAGGTGTATTTATTCTACTAGTTGGTGCAACTGCATTTGTCGCAGTTGAAGTATTATTCTTGATTTTACCATGGACACTTGGCTGGGTAGATACAATTAACGTAATGGTCTCTCGTACACTTTTCTGGGCATTCGGACACACAGCAGTTAATATCTGGTATTTAACAGCTGTATCTGCTTGGTATGTCATTATACCAAAAATCATTGGCGGAAAACGTTGGAGTGACACACTTACTCGTGTAGTTGTTATTGCCCTAGTTATCATGAACATTACTGGTGGATTCCACCATCAAATTATTGATCCAGGAATTAATTTATCAGTAAAATTCCTACACGTATTCATGAGTTTAGCAATTGGTTTCCCATCATTAATGACAGCATGGGCAATGTTTGCAGTATTTGAACGTACTGGAAAAGCAAAAGGAGGTAAAGGTGCCTTAGGTTGGTTTAAAAAGTTACCTTGGGGAGACGTTCGCTTCTTATCACCATTTATCGCAATGGCTGCCTTTATCCCAGCGGGTGCTGGTGGTATTGCACAGACAACGAACCAACTTGACCAAGTTATACACAACACAATGTGGGTTGTTGGACACTTCCACTTAACACTAGGTATGTCAGTCGTAATGACATTCTTTGGTATTAGTTACTGGTTAGTCCCACATATTTCTGGCCGTGTATTAACAAAAGGAATGAATAAATTAGGTGTTGTTCAAACCATCATCTGGACAACTGGTATGGTTATCATGGCGATCACAATGCACTGGGTTGGACTTCTTGGTTCACCAAGAAGAACATCTTTCACAGACTACTTTGGTAGTGCACAAGCTGCAGGTTGGGAACCATTTATGATGGTAATTGGTATCGGTGCAACACTATTACTTGTAGCGGTAATCATCCAAGTATATGCAGTATTCAATATGATGTTCTTTGCACCAAAAGGCGAAACAGAATTCCCAATTGCTGAAGTAGAAGAAACAGCTTCAAAAACTCCATTCTGGACAGAACGTTGGGGACTATGGGTTGTGCTTATGATTCTAGTAATTGCAATGGCCTATGTATTACCATTAACTGAAATGATTGTAAACGCACCTCCAGGATCACCACCATTTAAAACTTGGTAACTAGAAAAGCGCAGGCGAGCATTTTAGCGACGTACGGAGTGAGGCCCACACGAAGTGGGTCACGCAGACGTTGCCACAGGACGTGGCGAACTTAGTCTGTGTTCTTTAAGGAGATAAAGGAAACACGGGGAGCGAAGCGAACCGATGTTGACCTTTTCGTACGGAGGGTGAGGGAAGTCTCGCTAGTCGCTGCGAGCCGAAGCTAGACAAAACGAAAAGCGCAGGCGCCTTGAACAGAAACGAGGAAACTGGCCGACTAAAAACGCCATGTGCGTCGAAGACTCCGACAAAGAGGCGCTCTTTGCCTCTGCAGGAGGAGTAGAAGTTTCTCGAGTTTCTAGGCGCCGTAGTTAGACAATCAAGGAGTTGTTCCTTAATAGAGAGAGATAGCGAAACTTCTGCTATCTCTTTCTGATATTAGTAGATGGAAAAACTAGAAATAGGATGTGATCTTCGTGATCAAAAAAAATCGAACGACATTCGCTTGTATACTAATCTTATTATTTGGATGTGTGCTGTTCTATACGGGAACCGATGGATTACGGGCGTTTACTGCTGAAACAGCAAGAGTAAACCAACTACTAGAGGATAAGCCAGCATTTCCAGATGTAACATTTGAGGATAGCGAGGGACGGACATATCCTATTTCTGAGTTTGAAGATAAATATGTGTTCATCACTTTTCTCTACACAGCCTGCACAACTGTTTGTCCACAATTAGAAATGAATATGGCGCAGGTATATGAGCAGATTCCTCAAGAATACATCGGGAAAGATATCGTCTTTTTAAGTATAAGCTTTGATCCCACAAGGGACGATCCAGCAACTTTAAGTAAATATCGCACCTTCTTTGGATCTGACGGAGAAACATGGAGAATGGCAAGGATACCAAACGAAACGGAATTACAAACCCTACTCGATACATTTGGTGTAATCGTAATCCCCGATGGAAAAGGTAACTTTGCACATAACTCAGCCTTTTATTTAGTTGATCCAAATGGTTTACTGATCGAAGTAATGGATTATCAGGAAATTGATCAAGCCACTGCCAAGGTTACTAGTATTTTAGAAAGTCAAAAGGAGGAATAAGGCTATGAAACAATTTTTAATTGGACTAGGGCTGTTATTCGTATTAGCGCTTCCTCCTGTTGCTGATTTACTGGAGTCAATTATGATCATCCATATGCACATGCAAATGCCTTCAATCGTAATTGCTGGATTTTTTATGGGTAAACTGTTTCAACAAAAGTTTCCACAGTTTTTTGAGAAATGGAATCAAAACGGAATACCAGGTATTTTGTTATTCACTGTAATCATGGTGTATTGGACAATTCCAAAAACAATGGATGAGACACTAACGATTACAAGCATGGAAGTATTTAAATTTCTTAGTTTATCTTTTTTAGCGGGTGTTCCTTTACGAGATAGCTGGAAGAAACTAAGTGAACGTGCAAAAAATCTCGTCTTTATCTTTTTTACAGTGAAATATTTGGGTATGGGCGTGTTATATATAAATACAAATATGCAACTATGTAATAATTACCTTGTAATCGATCAAATCACACTGGGCTGGGGTTTTATAACAACCGCAATTTGTATTGTTATTTATTTGGTTTATAACAATTATACAGACCAATCTATCTATAAAGAGTAGGTGAGAGAAGCTGCAGGTGCAGCTTCTTTTTTATAGTATTCTGATTGACATGCATTAAAATAAGGTTCAGAATAATAGCAATAAATACTAAAAAGGGTGAGGAAAATGGTAAAACGGTTTGAGACAAAATTAATACATAGTATAGAAAAAGCGAAATTACCTATTCGAAGCAAGGTAACACCAATTTACCAAACATCTGCTTTTACCTTTGATAACCTTGAAGATTTAGAGGGTTATTACCAAGGAGAAGGAAATTACTTATATTCGCGAACTGGAAATCCTAATACGGACGAGCTTGGCCAAATGGTAGCAGCAATTGAAGGAGCACCAGCAGGTATCGCGACATCTTCTGGACTATCTGCAATTTTAGCTGGAATCCTATCTGTTGCAAAAAGTGGAGACCATATTGTTGCGGCAGAGGACGTATATGGGGGGAGCTTTCATCTTCTACATGAGGAATTGCGTAATCTAGGCGTGGAAACAACTTTTGTTTCCTTTGCAGACCTTGAACAAGTAGAAAGGGCCATCCAACCGAATACAAAACTGCTTTATACTGAATCAATCACAAATCCACTTTTACGAGTCGAAAATCTACCGGCTGTGGTCGAACTTGCAAAACGAAACAACTTAGTCACTGTTGTAGATAACACATTCGCGACACCATATCATTGCAACCCATATGAGCTTGGGGTGGAGGTAGTTGTTCACAGTGCGACAAAGTATATTGGTGGACATAGTGATGTAACTGCAGGGGTTGTTGTGGGAAGAGAGGACTTGGTTTCAAAAGCGCGTGCAAAGGTTGTTAATCTAGGTGCGAATGTAAGTCCTTTTGAAGCTTGGCTAACAACTCGTGGCTTAAAAACATTGGCCGTTCGCATGCAAGTACAGTCTTCAAATGCTCGAAAACTTGCGGAAGCTTTGCGTAACAATCCTAACATTGCAAGAGTGTACTATCCGTTTGAGGCAGAAACTACAGGATATGGAGCAATGGTGTCAATCGAACTTGCAAAAACTGTTGATGTGAATCAATTTTTCAAATCGATAGGCTGGGTTAAGCTAGTTCCAACATTAGCTGGAGTAGAGACAACTGTATCTCACCCTCTAAAGACTTCCCATCGTGCTTTACCGGCAGAGGCACAGGAATCATTAGGAATTACGAACGAACTTGTGCGAATCTCGGTGGGGATCGAACATTCCGAAGATATCATTTCTGTATTTGAAAAAGCTATCGAAAATTCATTGAAATAAACAAAACGAGTATCCATAATAATGGGTACTCGTTTTTCAAACAAACATTTGTTTGAAGCAAAACTGCATCCTGTTACCTAAAGAAATCTTTCAAGCTCCTGGGTTGAGTAATTGTCCTTTATACCAGGTTTGTTTTCTAGATACTGTACGATTTCCTCTTTCGAATAATACTCTCTAAGGCCTGAAATGATCGTATCCAAATATTCAGAGGAAGGTTTATTGAAAGCAACAGTATCTATATCCCAAGGTGCGGTAAACGTAAAAATTGGATAACCATCATCATCTCCAAGATATAGAATTCTACCATACCACGCCTTTTCACGGAAAACCATTGAACCTGATTCTCTCACTTCCTGCAAGTCAATATCAATCTTCATTCCACTGTTCTCTTGTTTTAACACATCAATAAACTGCTCAGATGTAATTAAATATTTCTTGCTATAGGTAGCTGTTCTTTCATTCGGGGAACCATCAATAAAAGCAACACCCTTTGAATCCCATCTCCTAGCTTCCTTCGCAAAATACAATGGGTAGGGGATGGTAAAGATTCCTTCATCGATCGGAGATGAGGGATCTTTACAGCCAACCTCCGTTTCAGTAGAACCATTGGGTCTGCCACCTTTTATGTAACAAAGAAAGCGTTTCTTATTAATATTTGAGCCATAACTTGCATACCATACATATTGTTTCACTAGAATCACCAGCCTTTAACTAATAATCATTCGTCAATTACTAAAGTTTCACCTTCCCCAGAACCGATAACATACTATATTTTCGACTTATTTCTACTCATTTCCCGAGCAATATTTGTGCGAAAAGGGGGGGATATGATGATATTTGTAAGATTTTAGATAACGAATAAGGGTGTAATTTTTTAAAAAAATCTCTAGCCAGGAATATCTTACCGTGGCTTATTAATCCCGTACTTTTTTAATCGATATTGGAGGTTTTGGCGACTCATGCGAAGTGCTTCAGCGGTCTTTGTAATATTAAAATGATAATGTTCAAGTACCTGTTTTAGGTATAAAGTTTCTGCTTCCTCCACGTAACTGTCTAACGGCTGAACCTCTGTGATTACAGAGGGTTGTGGTGCTTTTTTTGTAGATACAGGTTTAATATGTGTTTTTTTACGAAAATGCATGGGGAGATGGTTATAAGTAATCGTATCCTCATAGGTAATGATATTTAAAGCTCCCTCTATAATATGCTCTAGCTCCCGAACATTCCCAGGCCAGTCATATTGAATCAATGTCTGTAATACCTCATCTGCTATGTTTGTTACTTGCAGACCAAACAGATGATTATATTTTTCCATAAAAGCAAAAGCGAGTTCTTTAATGTCTTCCTTCCGATTTCGTAATGGAGGAATAAAAAGGGTTACGACACCTAATCTGTAATATAAATCTTTTCGAAGTCTACCCTCGGAAATGGCATCAATGGGGTCCTCATTCATTGTAGCTAGGATCCGCACATTCACTTTTTTATCCTTCGTGTCACCCACTCTTCGTACCATTTTTTCTTGAATAACTCGTAGAAGCTTTGCTTGTAGAGCAGGATTCAATGAATTAATCTCATCTAATAACAAAGTGCCTCCTTCTGCTTGTTCAAATAAGCCTGGGCGGTCAATGGCACCTGTAAAAGCTCCTTTTTTTGTACCAAAAAGTAGACCCTCAATTAGATTGTCCGGTAAAGCTGCGCAATTTTGAGAGATAAAAGGAGCAGATGATCTGTTGCTTCCATTGTGAATACTTTGAGCAAAAAGCTCTTTTCCCGTACCAGTTTCCCCAATAATGAGAACTGAGGAACTTGTCCTAGTAGCACGTTTACTAGACTCAATTACCTCCAATATTGCAGAACTTTTCCCTATGATGCTATCAAATGTATAATGAGTATCACTTTTCCGGTTCATATTTTCACGTAGTAACTTCTCAACTTTTGTAACATCACGGGCAATTTCCATCGCTCCAATACGTTGTTTGCCATCCATAATTGGGATTGTGTTATTGATGGTGGTGATTTCCTGACCACGGTTGTTGTAATAGGTCTGTTTAGCATTATTTATGGAATTACCCGTCTTAAGTACTTGAAGCAACGTACTATCCTCATTTTTGTGAAACGAAAATACATCAACCAGCTTTTTGTTTAGAACATCATCTTGGTTCATCCCTTCAATCTGAGCCATTTTTTGATTGTAAATAATCGTTGTGCCTTGAGAGTCAACGACATGTATACCAACATCCACTTCATTAACTAATTGCTCAGTTGCTTTGGTTTTTAATATCTCAACTTGTTTCATGATATCCCCACCCTTTTCCTTACTTCTTATTATATGAGAAAAAAACAAAGGGGCAAATTATATTTGCATTAACTTTGGGAAATGAAAAATATTTTTGCGCAAAAAAATATAGTAGGTGCAAAGAAAATTTGCATTAATTAATGGAGATAAAAAAATGTCTTATTTCTAAAGATGGTCATCCGTATGAATTACCTGAGCGTAATGCACTTTTTTAAAAGAAATCATTTAAGATGCACCAACATGAGAAGTTGGCATGATTCTTGCATAAAATAGTAGACAAGAAGAAATTCTCACTACAACAATAGCTACTGGAGGTTAAATAGATGGCTCAAATTAAAGCGGACTCAAAAACAATCATTGACCAAACGGAAAAGTTTGGTGCAAATAACTATCATCCACTACCAATTGTAATTTCAAAAGCAGAAGGCGTATGGGTGGAGGATCCCGAAGGAAATAAATATATGGATATGTTAAGCGCATATTCTGCAGTTAATCAAGGTCACCGTCATCCCAGAATCATTCAAGCTTTAAAGGATCAGGCTGATCGTGTTACACTAACATCGCGAGCATTTCATAATGACCAGCTTGGCCCATGGTATGAATTAATTTGTAAAATGACAAATAAGGACATGGCACTACCAATGAACACAGGGGCGGAAGCTGTTGAAACAGCTATTAAAGCGGCACGTAGATGGGCATATGATGTTAAGGGTGTAAAGGAAAATCAAGCTGAAATCATCGCGTGTATTGGAAACTTCCATGGACGGACGATGACGGCCGTTTCATTATCTTCGGAAGAAGAATATAAACGTGGATTCGGTCCAATGCTACCGGGAATTAAACTAGTTCCTTATGGGGACATTGAAGCACTAGAAAATGCGATAACTGAAAATACAGCAGCATTTCTCTTTGAACCCATTCAAGGAGAGGCTGGAATTATTATTCCACCAGAAGGTTTTCTTAAGAAAGCTTTTGAAACATGTAAACAAAACAATGTCCTGTTTATTGCGGATGAAATACAAGCTGGGCTTTGTCGTTCTGGAAAAATGTTTGCATGTGAATGGGATGATGTAGAGCCTGATATGTATATTTTAGGTAAAGCATTAGGAGGCGGGGTATTTCCAATATCCTGCGTCGTTGCCAATAAAAACATATTAGGTGTATTTAACCCAGGTTCTCACGGTTCTACATTTGGAGGAAACCCAATGGCTTGTGCTGTCTCCATTGCATCATTAAACGTCTTAATTGAGGAAAATTTAGCACAACGTTCTCTTGAACTTGGTGATTATTTCTTGAATCAATTAAAAGAGATAAAAAATCCAATTATTAAAGAAGTGAGAGGGCGTGGCTTGTTTATCGGAGTTGAATTAACAGAGGCTGCCCGCTCGTATTGTGAGTCTTTAAAGCAGGAAGGGCTCCTCTGTAAAGAAACCCATGACACGGTTATTCGATTCGCTCCACCTTTAATCGTAACAAAAGAAGAGTTAGATTGGGCAATCGAACGCATTGCGATGGTTCTAGGATAATCACATATTCGAAAAAAGGATCAAGTCTTTTACGCTTGATCCCTTTTTTATTGGTTTATAGGTTCACGTATAAGCGGAAGTGTTAAACAGTGTATTCCTCCCCCTAACTTATAGAACTCGGAGATGTCTACAGGGATAATATCAATACCATTTGCTTTGAGTAATTCCATTGTTTTTACTCCAGAAGAGGGGAAAATGAGCCTTCCAGGAGAAATCGGTAAGACATTAATCGTTAAAGGGGGATCTTCCGGATGAACATGAAATAATCCAATCTTCCTTTTATGAAGTTCATCTATAAACCAATAAGGAAGTAGAGCTTTATTAATAAGTGCTTTATTATGATCGATAAGAAGAAATGCTTCATCGAGATGAATGATGGTAGATGGTAAATCAACTGTTATTAAATCAATATCCTGTAGAGAAAGAATGTAATTTAATTGTTCAATACCAAGAGAATTTACGCGTTCCGAGCGACCGATAATGGCTGTGTTTTTGTTAAGCATGGTAAAACTTCCACCTTCGACAAAACCATGTCCTTGAATACGGCCTAGAATTGGCATCCCTAATTTGCTAAAGGTTTGTTCGGCCAAACGAGTTTCACCATATCGAATATAAAGGGCAAGCCTCGACAAAATGACACCACTCGGAATAATCATTCCTAAGTCTCTAGTAAAGGTTCTTTCCGGTAATTCTTCATGCTTAGTTCGGTCAAGAAAGACAACCTCTATTCCTTCAAGCCTCAAAGCTTTTACCAATTGGTCATGTTGATCTTGCAAGATCTGTAATTTAGGTTTTAAATTGGCTTCGAGATCTTCAGGTTGTGTGCCCTTTATATACTTTCCTAATAATGGACCAGCTTCAATTTCCTTCTGATTTTGATGAAGTTTTAAAACTTCATTACCAGGACGATGCATTAATACTTTTCTTAGCTGCCCGATATCACTTGTAATCCCCAAAAATTCGCCCCAAACTTCTTTGATAAGTGTAATGTCCTGAAAGGGCTCTCGTACAATCCTTCTTGAAAAGTTTAGCTTGTTTTTATTCATTTGGATTACCTGCTTTACTCTTGTCTTATATATAAAGAACCCCCTTGGTTCAATCTTGGGGGTTCTTTTTTTTAAGGTGCTTTCGTATTAAGGCATTTCGTCTTCTTTCTCTCGGTTCTTAAAAGCTTCATGAGAGACAATACCTTCCATTTGTTCAAATTGTCGACTATGGTCTTTTTCTTCAGTTATGCTGTTCTTTGGAAAGTTGCCAGGATGGCCTTTTTCTTTGTGGTTAAAGCTTTTTCCACGACCCATATTGATCTCTCCTTTCAAATGCTTTCCATCGTAGTTTTTGCATTCGTTGGTTTTGTATGTATCACGGACTATTTGGTAAATCGCGGAAAATAGGACTTAGCTCCTAATATCTGTAAAAAGTGAATAGTTGTCCTTGATTTGAAATATATACAGTATTGGTATATTTAATCTTTTTTTACCTTGGCTCTGTTAAAGGTAAATGTTGATATTTGAAACCTTCTTTTGTATAATTAGGATAAGAACAAACATTCGAGGAGG
>NZ_JBPFDQ010000118.1:0-13038 GCF_059415045.1 Ferdinandcohnia sp. SAFN-114
CCAACAGCCGTCTGATTTTAATTGATTAATTATAAGGGGGCGTGTTTTTTGAAACAGAACTTGATTCCTTATAGTATACAAATTGCTATGTTAAAACAACTGCTAACCCGTAAATAATTACCGAGAAAGAATATTACATGGTTCAAAATAAATTAATGAAAAAATATGGCATCATTTCTGATATTACAGGCTGAATTGTGTTTCTATTGGCGATACAATAGAAATAGACTGAGCAATCTGTTTATGTGTTTTTTGTTTGTTGAGAATTTTTTAAGTAGTTTTTTCAATTATGCAACAAACATCTCTTTTGTGTTGGGACTTAGTACAAAGGGAGAAAATAGAGTATAGCTCACTTCCTTTTATGACACGAAAGGAGGTGAGAAAAATGAAACCATCTTCTTTTCAACCAACCATAGAAAATCAATTTTATTATATCTGTAAGAGTGCGATGGAAGATGAGCGTAAAAATCATTTCAAAAATCTATCGAGAATTTCAAAACAAGAAATTTCCTTTTCTAATGCAGAGAATTCTCTTGTGAATCAATTATTTACTTTTGATCACTATGCCACGGATTTGCAAATGTTCACAGTGTACGGTTCTAACATTGGTGTAAAAAGTGATTTGTTAAGTGAAGCATTACGAAACCTGACAAAGAAAAACGCAGGATTATTATACTTTATTATTTTATGGATATGAGAAATGTCTAGATGAAATCTAAATATACCTAATCCATCGAAATCCTTTTATATCAACGTTTTGGGAATTGTTATATGGATAAAAATGTATGAAAAAGGGTTGAAATTGATGTTACTAGAACCAATTTGAACCAAACTGATAGATGTTAGTTGAATACAATTATTATTTACGAAATTTTTACTTTAGACAACGTAAGCTCAAAATCAGATAGATTGGCATATTTTTCAATAATACATTTTACAGCATTATTATCTTCACCTGTATTTAAAAGGCTTAATAATTTCCTCGAAAACGCTTTCATTAAACAGGCTTCTTCAAATGTCATATTCAAATACTTATAGATTGTTTTACGTAAAGCTTTTAACTTCCTCGCAACTTACGAAATCCTTAATGCGTTGTCATGTAAACGATGAATCTCAACACATAAATAACACTAATTCTAATCCATTAGTTCCTACCAATAAACTAAATAACCCAGTTTATTAGAAGTGTATTTAATTGTGAAAAAGTGTTCAATTCAAATGTACAAATTCGGAGGTGCGGATGTTTTCTTTGACTATTTATAGCTAAAGATTTCTAACATCGAGTAAATCAAGTAAGCAACACGGTATTTATGTATACAACTGCAATTAAAAATATTAAATAACAAGGGCTTGTATAACAAATAAATGCCGTTTAATGGTAGTGACTCCTAAATGTTAGATTTTTTATAAGTCCATTTAGGTTATAGAAAATAAAAGAGGAGTTGAGATCTTCGCAATTACCGAATTTAAAACACAACCAATTTTCAAGTCCACATGATTAGGGAAATTAGCTGATTGCTATTATTTAGTATGTGAGAGAAAAAACTGTTGCAAATAGTAATGATTACGATTTATAATAATGAGGTACATTTCAAATCGTAATCATTACGTTTTATCCTCAAGAATCGATTGAATATTAACTTAATAATTCAATACATCGAGTTTTTGTATATTCTAGTTTTCGAAATAATTTTATTTTAGAAGCAACAATGTCTACGCAAAGAAACATATCAATTATTTGGGGGGGAAAGTAATGGGAGTCAAAATTACTTTAGCATCTACATAAGCAAGCGACAGAAATTATATTATTACAAATAATAAGCGAACAAATCTTGACCGTATTGCAAACAAAAAGTTTTGTTCTCGTTTGAAAAGACATACTTTTATCGGGAAACAAAATAATTAATTTCAATCTAGACAAAAAGATGTATTGATTTGGATAAGTATGAGGTATAAAACGTAACAATTACGTTTTATATAAAAATAATAGATAGAAGATTGGAGATGAGAAAATGAAGAAACTACTAATTGGTTTATTCAGCTCGTTATTACTTTGTTTGGTTTTAACAGCATGTCAAGGAATGAAAGAAGAGCAAGTAAGAGGGAAAGAAGAAATTCATGATGAGGAACACGATCACGTTGATGAGCATTCGAATGATGAAGAGACACAAGTTGGGATAAAAATTGAAGGTCTCGCAGCGCATTATCATACTGGAGATAAAATTGAGTTATCAGCTGTATTAGATGAAGAATCAGAGTATGAACATTGGCACTGGTATAGTAGAGAAAGTACAAGTGAAGAATGGGAAGTCGTTTCAGGTCAGGAAACAGAAACATTCATAGGCGAGGCAACGACTGATGGCTTAGAATTAAAAGTTGTTTTGTTTGATGATAATCACGAGCCAATCGTTCAATCAGAGCCAGTTAAAATCGTCATTGATGATCATCATGGACATGACGAAGCAAGTCAACGAATCTATCAAGGATATTTTGAAGACGAGCAAGTGATAGACCGTGAGTTATCTGATTGGGATGGAGATTGGCAGTCTGTTTATCCATATCTTTTATCTGGAGATTTAGATGTTGTGTTTGAACATAAAGCAAAAAACGGAGATATGACTGCTGAAGAGTATAAAGAGTATTACACAGTAGGATATGAAACAGATGTAGATCACATCAAGATTGAGAATAATGTTGTAACATTCTACCAAAACGGTAAAGAATACTCAGGTGAGTACGAATCAGATGGATATGAAATCCTTACTTATGAAAAAGGTAATAGAGGAGTTCGTTTTATTTATAAATTAGTAGATGGAACAGAAGGTATGCCTCAATATATTCAATTTAGCGATCATAATATTTTTCCAGTCGACTCAGATCATTTCCATTTATACTGGGGAGATGATCGAGATGAACTATTAGAAGAAGTTACGAATTGGCCAACATATTATCCAGCGGAGTTAGATGCAGAAGGTCTAGTGCGTGATATGTTAGCTCATTAGTGGCATTTTAGAAGTAACTTGCCAATAAAGATGTTAAAAAGCAGTATCAGTGACAATGTCTGTTTCTATTCTTCTCAAGATATTTTATTTAGAAAAAAATAAACCTTTATAGATTTATAGGGCTCTATAATGAATGTGGTGGTGAGTTGAATCAATACCTAAAAATAGGACAAAAAACAGACTCCCCCCTCTTTGTTCACCAAAAGCTGTGAAACAAAAAGACAAAGAAGAGGGAAAGACTCTAGTCAAAAAAGGTTTAAAAATCGAGAAAGATATATTTCTCACCACCACATTTGATAATGAATCATTTTTAGAGGGAGTTAAAGGAGATAAATTTTTAATGTAGGTAAAAGGAGAGAAAGAAATGAAACGAAATAGCTTAGTGGCAATTTTACTTATTACAATGATTGGTGTTATTCTTTTTGGCTGTCAAAATGAAGAAAACACTTCAGATAATAAGCTTTCGGTTATAACATCATTTTATCCAATGTATGAATTTACTAAACAAGTAGCTGGGGATCGAGCAGACGTAATGTTAATGGTCTCTGATGGGCAAGATGCACACCACTATGAACCAAGTGCTAAAGACGTGGCACATGTCAATGAAGCAGACGTGTTTGTTTATAGTAGTGAAGATATGGAGCATTGGGTAAGCAGCCTACTCAAAACAATTGAAAACGATAATCTTGTTATAGCTCGTGCAGCGGATGGTGTTGATTTAGCCAATCATGACCACGGACATAGTCATCATCATGAAACAAATCATGAAGCTACTGAAATTATAACAATTAATGGTGTTGAGCACCATTATCATAAGGGTGACATGATTAAGTTAATTGCAGAAATTGATGAAGGTGTAGATTATGATCATTGGCATTGGTATACAAGAAAAGGTTCTGACGAGGAGTGGAAAACTGTTCCAAATCAATTTGGACCTGAATTCAATTATGAAGCAATTGAAGAAAGTTTTGAGGTGCGAGCGGTATTATATGATGAAGCTCATAATGAAATTGCACAGTCAGAAATAATAGAAATTGTTATTGATAATCATCATGGACACGATCAAAACCATGACCACGAACATGGAAGTGAAGAAACAACTGCAAAAGTGGATATAATCGGGATTGCTGATCATTATCATACAGGAGATGTCGTTTCACTTGTTGCTAAGCTTAAAGAAGAGACTGACCTTGAGAATTGGCAATGGCTTACACGCGAAAACCATTATGAAGAATGGGAAGTAGTCACTGGTCAAGAAACGGACCATTTTGAGTATAAAACGTCTGAAGAAAGTTTTGAAGTTAAAGCAGTACTTTATGATAATGATCATAATGTTTACGCAGAATCAGAGCCAGTGTCCGTTTTAATTGACAATCATGACAATCAAGATCCTCATATTTGGTTAGATCCAGTTTTGGCACAAGAGCAAGTAAAGGTTATCCGTGACGCACTTATTAATGCGGATCCAGATGGAAAAGACATCTACGAAAAAAATGCGGAATCATTTATTAAAGAACTTCATGAATTGCATAAAAATTATGAATCCGCATTTAAAGATGCAAAAAATCGGGTGTTTGTCGTACAACACCAAGCGTTTGGATACCTTGCTAAGCGTTATAATTTAGAGCAGATTGCTATTGGTGGCTTATCTACAGAAGTCGAACCAAGTCCTTCACGTATTGCAGAGATTGGAGACTTAGTGAAAGAATATAATGTGCCAGTTATCTATTATCAACAAGGAGCTAACTCAGCAATTGCACAAACTGTCGCCAATGAAACAGGAACGGAGACAGCAGTACTATATGATTTAGAAGTAATATCTAAAGAATTACATGATAAGAATTTAGGCTATTTAGACGCAATGCGTGAGAACCTGAAATCTCTACAGTTAAGTATTCAATAATATGTTGATTAATTAGATGAGTGGATACTAAAAAATTATTATTCTATTTATTAATTAATAGAATGCTATATATGCTACATATTTTGAATATGTAGAAAGAATAAACTAACTAATAGAAAGGTTGTTTAATATGAATTATATTAAAGTGAAAAATCTTGCCTTTCATTATGAAGATGAACCAGTACTAGAAAATATTTCTTTTGAAGTGGATCCAGGAGATTTTGTGATGCTTACGGGAGAAAATGGTGCGGCTAAGACAACACTTTTGCGGAATATTTTAGGTCTCCTTAAACCATCAAAAGGAAGTGTTCAACTTTCATCTAAAAACCGTATGGGTGAAAAGTTAGTTGTAGGCTATGTTTCCCAACAGGTCGCTTCCTTTAATGCAGGTTTCCCGAGCACTGTACTAGAACTGGTGCAGTCAGGGCGTTTTCAAAGAGGCAAATGGTTTAAAAGGTTAGATAAAGAAGATAAAGAGCATGTTCGTCGTTCCCTTGAATCAGTGGGAATGTGGGAGATGCGTCATAAAAAGATAGGGGAATTATCAGGTGGACAAAAGCAGCGGATATCAATTGCTCGTGTGTTCTCAACAGATCCAGATTTGTTTATATTAGATGAACCTACAATTGGAATGGATGTACATTCACGTAATGAATTTTATAAATTATTGAAGCACAATAGTACAGAGCATGACAAGGGTATTTTAATGGTTACACATGATCATGAAGAGATTCGTCACTACGCTAATAAACACATTGAGTTGATACGGAAGGAGGACTCACCTTGGAGATGTTTTTCTATGGATTCATGCAAAGAGCTTTCCAAGCTTCATTTTTAATCTCATTAATCGCTCCAATATTAGGATTGTTTTTGGTATTGCGTAGGCAATCACTAATGGCAGATACTTTATCTCATGTCTCGTTAGCTGGGGTAGCGCTAGGTCTGTTAATTGGTATCAATCCGACATGGACCAATATTCTCGTGGTAATCATCATCGCAATTCTACTTGAATTTTTGCGTCAGATTTATCGCACATATTCTGAAATTTCGATTGCCATATTAATGTCTGTCGGAATGGCAGTAGCGCTTGTCTTGATGGAAATAGGTGCTGGTAGAACTACATTAAGTGTAACGCAATTTCTATTCGGTTCAATTGTTACTATTAACAAAGAACAAATATGGATGTTACTAGGATTAACGATAATTATCGGATTATTATATTTAATATATCAAAAACCTATGTATGTTCTTACATTTGATGAGGAAACAGCTTTTACAGTTGGCCTGCCTATTAAAATGATGTCGATTTTGTTTAATGTGTTAACAGGGGTCACAATAGCAGTAATAATGCCGATTGTCGGGGCTTTACTTGTCTCAGCCATTATCATTTTACCTGCAGCTATCTCGCTTCGTTTAAGCAAAAGCTTCTACGGTGTCATATTAAATGGAATGGTCATTGCACTTGTCGGCATGTTAAGTGGTTTAGTCGCTTCTTATGAATTGGGTACACCACCAGGCGCTTCCATCACAATAATTTTAATGTTGATTTTTGCAGTCATAACACTTGCAAAGTACATGTTACATTACTTGAAATTTGATAGACTATTTAATAAAAGTCAAGGCTAGAATGAAATAAGCAGAAAAGACAAATCGAGTTTACGTCGTAGAATTGTTATTTCAAATACTAAATTCCAAACTCTACTTAATTCTCAATGTATGAAAATCATTGAAACCTTCAAATCAAATATATAAAAATTATAAAAAAAGAACTAAAAGAATATTTCTACAAGCTATTATTAGAAAGAAGGATAGGTTATAAGCTGTTATACTAAGTTGGGTGCATAGAGTAACAATAGATTGACAATATCATAGTAATGTGTCTGCAGAAGAATATATAAGAGAAGCATTACCATTCATAACGAGAGAAATGGGGATTTATAGTCACGATTAGAGCATTTTCAAGAAGTTCGACTAACTACTATAATATAATAGCCCATGCATTATACTTGGCGTCTAACAACATTCAAGTTATTATAGATAAATAAAATCCTTAATTAGGGTGATGATAAATGAAGTTTTCAAAGGCTACAGATTATGCTCTACATACGATGCTTTTTCTTACTGCAGCGACTCCGGATAAACCTGTTGGCGTTCAGCTGCTTGCTGAGAAGCAAAAGGTGTCACCAACTTATCTGTCCAAGATACTGACCAAGCTAGTAAAGGCTGGTATGATTGAATCCATAACAGGAGTGAATGGTGGATACAGGCTGAAACGAAATTGGGGAGATATTTCATTTCTTGACATTATTCATGCGATTGAGGGATCAGCCTCTTTGTTTGATTGTAGTTTCGATCACGGGCCAGATTGTCCGATTCAAAGAGTAGTATTGGCAGCAGAGGAAAAAATGGAAGAGCATTTGAGAAATAAAAAAATGTCCGATCTTGTGCAGGAAATGAACATCGTTTTCTAGCACATATTCTTTCAACCAATTATAGATAATATATATCTCTAAAATCTTTAATGAAATTATAAAAAAAATTAGGAGATTCAAAAAATGAACATGTATAAAAGTACCGTATAAGTTGATTCAAGATACAGCGATCTTTAATCCGGTATTGTAAAACGATGTCCCCGAAAGATTATAGGAAAAAAATCGAAAGTTAAGGAGGAGTTTCTGTACGTAGTCTGCATATTCATATCGCTAACTGTCATCGAATTTTACTAGGGATTTATGACTGAAAAATCCATATACAGAGAAAATCAGCGCCTATCGATGGTGTTTCAAAGATGTGCGAATTATTTAAAAGTCAAATGAGCTAGTGGATGAGTTCTTATGTAAGGAGGTGATGCCAACATGTAATGTAATCATCGTAGCACAGTTAGAATACAGTATAAACTGAATTATGGTTATTTTCAGTAGTACTGGTTAGGTCTTAACAACATATGAGATGTACAGAGTAATTATTGGGCGTATACACATTTGGAAAGTTAATCTAATAAGAGGAAGTGAGTTAATCATGAAGGAAGTTGATGTTGTTATTATTGGAGGAGGTCCTGCTGGTTTAAGTGCTGGACTTATATTAGGACGAGCTAGGAAGAAGACATTGATTATCGATGAGGGGCAACCGCGTAATGCTGTCACTAGAGAGGCTCATGCCTTTTTAACACGTGATGGCATTAGCCCACATGAATTTAGAAATATTGCAAAAGAACAGCTTCGCACGTATCCGTCGGTTTCCCATTTGGAAGATACGGTCGAGTTGATAGTAGGTGAAGATGGACAATTTTTGTTGGAAACTGCTTCAGCGGTGAAGATAGCCGCAAGAAAACTGTTGTTTGCTATCGGAATGAAGGAGCGTGATCTTGGTATACCAGGGTTGGCGGAGGTCTATGGTAAGAGTGCGTTTGTATGCCCGTATTGTGATGGCTGGGAACTAAGGGATCAGCAATTAGTTGTCATAAACAGAGGAGCGACATTAATGCATTTTGTCCCATTGCTTTCTGGGTGGTCGAAGCAGTTAGTAGTTTGTACAAATGGTCCTGATGAATTGAGTGAAGCAGAACGTGAAGAATTGCGTGCACATAATATCCCGGTATTCAATACGCCAATTCATTCAATCCAATCAAATGAGGGCATGGTAAACCATGTTAAGCTTGAAGATGGAACAGAAATTCCGTGCACAGGAATTTTCTTCAAATCAGAATTGGTAATTGGATCGGAATTGCCAGTCGCACTTGGTTGCCGTATATCGGATACAGGAATAATTGAAGTCGATGAGTTTGGAAAAACAAGTGTACCTGGTGTTTATGCAGCGGGGGATGCAACTACACACTTGCACCAATCTATTGTTGCAGCTGCTTCAGGCGCTGGATCCGCAGCCGCAATAAACGGAGAATTAAATCGAGAAGAATGGCAGAAGAGCAACGTTTGATTCAAATTCTAAATATATTTATGAAGAGGACCTTAAATTTATAATGTACCCTTTGTAAAAGACACTTTTATAAGGCCGAGCTACTTGAAGAAAGTGATTCCAGCACTATGAAATACTCCTCATTGGTAGACAGATTAAAAATAAAAATCTCCTTCTATCTTTGGGGAGCATTTTCAACAATGGTAATTTTTGAAAAAAATGAAGTGATAATAGCTTACAAAAATGAAAATATATACTCGTAGTGAGTTATGTTCAGAACCATTTATAAATCAACTCTTTAGAAAAGGTGGCAGGGATACTCCTGCACGGTTTGCCACTGTGCAAAACGGTCCTAAAACAGGCGTGTCAATTTGTGGAAATAACCGTAAATATATTTAGTCGGTGTGGAGGATAATTCTGTCCACGAAGCGGATAGACAACCAGAGATGAGATTATTTCCACAAAAAAGGAGCCATTCCTTCTTTGTGAAGCCCCCTTTAGTTCAGTAACAATTCCTGTACTCTACTTGAAGAGTTCCATATACGTCAATATCTTCATATACATTTTGCAGAAGTCTATTTTGTCTTAATGTCCTCCTCTTTTGTAATCCAGCTTTCTCCAATACTATGTATTTTACACATGACTTTTGATACACTGTTTCAGGAGGTGTTTTTATATGACTGCCAAGGGCAAAAAAACATTGCCACAAAAACGTACAGTTATTTTTACCGTAACTATTCTTTATACTATTTTGATACTATATTTTATTTTTTTCGCTTTCGGCAGAATAGGTGCATCTGCAAGCACGACTGGGGTCACCTTTATTTTCTTTCCGATTGAGTTCTACCATTTGCCAAAGATTTCTGATTTTCTGCATCCTACTCTGATGGATTTCGTAGATCTAGGGAATGTGGCAGCCTTCATTCCATTCGGCATATTGATTCCATTGTTATTCCGTGTGAAGTTTATTCGTTTCTTTTCATTGTTCTTCCTGTCTATTCTCGTGATCGAAACCATACAGGCACTAACTTTGCTCGGAAGCTTTGATATTAACGATGCCATACAAAACTCTTTAGGTGCAAGCATTGGATTCGGAGCGTACAAACTGGGGTATCGGACAAAGAACTTTTGGCTAAATATGGCTATTACCGGTATCTCGTGTATTGTTCTTCTAATCGGGGTATTAGCAATTTGCGGAATTGTGGAGAAAACGTTGACCAAAGCAGAGGGTCCCTTTATAGCTTTGAATGAACTGAAAGATAGTTCCGGGCATACAACAGCAGGAACAAAACCGTACAGCTTTAAAGTTAGCGGTCAAAACGTTGAACCTGAATATAATGTATTTGACGCCAAAAGCAAAGGAAGTGAAACCTACACGTATACGTCCAAGAAGGAGATTATTTTTTCATTTTATTATGGAATACCGGACTTAATGGATAGTGATGGAGGTATACGAGTTTTAGTCGATGGTCGTGAGGTATTATCCGGCTCTGGAACGGAGCAAATGAATTATCCGGAATTGTTCCCACAAATGTTTGAAATTCCACTTGAACGTACAAGCAAGATTATGATAGTCGTTAAGGGAAATATAAAGCTTTGGGATGTAGGGTTTAGGGAAATGAAATATTTCTGGAATTGATCCAAACGTTTTGTTCAAGATAATGGTCTTTTTTTCCACCCCAAACATGCGGTGGTTGAGGAAAGACCTTGAAAACTCATATTAAAGATTTAGCTAAATAAACATATAGTTAAATATCCGAAACTAGTGAATACTTAATATCGTAAAGGTAAGCACAACGATAGAGCTTGTCAACGGGGATAGATTCTGCCTTTTTTATTGCCAGCATTTCTTAAACGCATTGAGACTGTCATAGTTTCTGTTCCTCCTAAATTCTTATTTATACTAGCGCATTTTCTCACAAAATAAATTCATTTAATCAATATCGAGGGATATAAAAGTAGGAAAAACGCCAAAAGGTCTCTATTGTTATTGGAAAAGTAAATTCTACTCTTTGTTAATTTAGGCTTTAGATTTTTCCTTATGGAGTTTAATAATTAAGCCAAATACGTTCAAATTCATGCTTTATCTTGCAATTCCAAGAAAAACAAAAAATCCGCGAATCCGTGATATGTTAAGTTTTCTAAGGCTAAGTTTTGCAAAAAGAATTTCCTATTCTAATATGCCTCCAGGTTTGATTCGGCCTGTCAAGTAATCTCATCCTTCTCGTCCATAGAAGAAGAATGACCGTTTGATTGCTCGCATATAAATTGAATTCTCTCTGTCGAAATATAATCCGAAATGATTTGCTTCATTTGAACAATCGCACTAATATGGCCTGTAGATTATCTTTTTCTTTTATATAATGGAGTAGTGCTATGAAATCTTTCTCTTTTCCCATATAACAGTAAATATTTCTAATATGTCTGGGTGTGGAAGCCCAATGAATTAGGGTGCGTTAAAAGCGTTAATTACTTTATTACGCACCTTATCCTACTTGGCTGACTCATAAAGATCCGAAGAACGAAGACCCTTAACTTAATCGATAATTCTTCTCTGCTTTACAGACGAATTAGAAGATCATAATTAGGGGGCTGAAAAGGATGATTAGGGTACTTTTTATTTAAGGCCTATCGCTTTTAGTTTCCTTCAATAATTTCAGTATTTCATCTAACTTGTTTTCTACTTTAAGTGTTTGATCCAAGTGATAAACCTCTTTTCTACTTAATGCTGAAGAGGATTCAGAAATATCGTTTTTTATATGATTAGCAATGTTATTTAATATATTTGCGTTCTCTTCAACACCTCGGTGTAGAGCAATATAATATTCCTTGGTATCTTCTAATTTTTTATTTTGATGTCCTATCTAAGGAGGATGTTAGAAGCACAGAGGTTTAAATTTAATAAATTTTTTGGGTGCTATGTTAGTTATTAATAACTACCTATTTGTTGGGGGAATACTTCTCCCATTCAGTGTATGCAATTTTACAATAATCCTAAGGAGGATGGAACGATGACAAAAATCAATTTAACTATTGGAATTATTCTAGGAAGCTCACGCCCAGGAAGGGTTAGTCCACAAGTAGGTGAATGGGTAAAAGAAATTGCCGACAAGCGCAGTGATGCCAATTATGAGATTGTCGATGTCGTAGATTATAACTTACCTTTCTTTGGAGACATCAGTGGTGAAAAACAAGTCTTAGAATGGTCAAAGAAAATTAGTTGTTTAGATGCGCTTGTATTTATTACTGCTGAATACAATCACAGCATTACGGGAGTATTAAAAAATGCCCTTGATTCAGCTCGAGATGAATGGTATGACAAAGCAGCTGGCATTGTAAGCTATGGTTCATCAGGAGGAGTTCGTGCAGCGGAGCATTTACGAGGAATTTTGGCAGAGTTGCGTATTGCAGATGTTCGCACACATCCCGCATTGTCAATGTTTACAGACTTTGAAGAATTTAATGTTTTTAAACCTGCAAAATTACACGAGAAACATGTTAATGAAATGTTAGATCAAGTAAATTCATGGGCATCCGCTTTAAAGTCAGTTCGCAACTAGAAAATAGGTCAAATAGTCTTCTTGATTCTAAAAACATTCATAATTTATCGAAATATTAACTCTGAATACTCTTCTAAAAAAGGATTTAGATATTTAAATAGGAGCTGATTTTTTGAGCTAACAGCATATATCTTTACGCACGAATACAACCTAAAAAACCGTTGTTTGTTAGGAGTGCAAAACTATATAGATAGTTAAAATATCAAACGGCGGTTTTGAAAATAAGAAAATTCAAAACCGCCGTTTTTGCGAAAAATAGGATTACGAAAGGTGTATTAAGTTCGCTCTTTATTAAGGACACGGCGATATGAAGGAGGTTATCGCCGTGTTTATTTATGTTTACCCTGATTTAATATCACTCGACCTATCAAGAAAGGTCTTAAAGTGCTATGGGATGGCTGCAATGTGCGAATACACAATTTCTAATAAAATATATCAACTTTTATGCCCAGCTGTCTTATGTTCAGTTGGGCTTTTTTGTATTTAATGAATATTTTTTAAAATATTGCTCTTATTTTTGGCATTTCATAAAAAATCTTGTTGAAGGTTATGAAAGGGGAAATCATCACCCACCTTTGCAGTTGCGAAGGGAGAGGAAATGCATGATAGAACCAGATCGTACCGAGTGGCAAGTTCGCTGTGCATTTAATGCTTTTTGTAA
>NZ_JBPFDQ010000119.1:0-12952 GCF_059415045.1 Ferdinandcohnia sp. SAFN-114
TGCCATACAGACACACCTCGTTATAGTTGATATATTTATTATAACAATCTGTGTCTACTTTTTAGTCTAGCATCATTTCTCTTCTTGATTTAGCCCTTCACTAAATTTTACTTACCATGTTACTAAAATATGGTGAGAATTAGAAAATGATATTAGGAAGTTAAATATTAAATATAAAATAGACAAACACCGCTCCAATTTAATCTCATCTTACATATTTTATCCTATAGGAAAAAAAATAGGAGGTGAGAGAGATGTTTGGATTTTCAATGGTTCAATTTACAAGGAACTATGGTTCAAAAATGGACAAAAACCTTAGGAAGAATCTAGTGAATTTATATCGTCCATTTAAATGGACACCGTGTTTTTTACACAAAACACTCGAAAAAATCATCAAGAAAACAAGGAAGTTTGATGTCATTATCGAGTACACAGATCAAAATGAAATTCAGGATAATGTCAAAGCAGTGATGAATCGTCATTATGGCTGCAAACTCAACTATGAATTTAAAACCATTCCAAGCTGTTCAGCAACGGTTACCGCAGCGGGTTTAGAGGAACTATTACAAACATGCACAAATGTAAAACGAGTCTATTTAAATTCAGAAGTAAAAGCATTACTAAATGTTGCGACTCCAGCGGGTAGAGCAGACGGTATTGTTCGAAATGGAACAGAACTAACAGGTGAAGGTGTAACAGTAGCGGTTATCGATACTGGAATCTATCCACATCAAGATCTGGAAGGAAGAATTATCGGGTTTGAAGATTTGGTGAGTGGTCAGGTGGAACCTTATGATGATAATGGACATGGTACCCATTGTGCGGGTGATGCAGCTGGCAATGGGATGGCTTCTGGAGGAAAATATAAGGCGCCTGCACATAAAGCAAATGTGGTTGGTGTAAAAGTATTAAATAAACTAGGATCTGGTTCACTCGATACAGTAATGAAGGGTGTTGAATGGTGTATCCTAAATAATCAGGATCCGAGCAAACCCAAAATCGATATTATCTCTATGTCGCTTGGTGCAACTGCACAGAGGTTAAATAACGAAGATGCTGATCCAATGGTACAAGTCGTAGAGAAAGCATGGGACAGTGGAATCGTCGTATGTGTGGCAGCAGGAAATGAAGGCGATGAACCTAACACAATTGCAAGTCCGGGGATTAGCAATAAAGTTATTACGGTTGGAGCACTTGATGATAAAAATACACTAGACGAGCGAGCAGATGATACAATCGCAGAATTTTCAAGTAGAGGACCGACAATTTATAATGTTCTTAAGCCAGATATCGTAGCTCCAGGTGTAAATATCATTTCGCTACGATCTCCTAACTCATATTTGGATAAGTTCCAAAAAGCAAGTCGTGTTGATGAACATTATATCACCTTATCTGGTACTTCGATGGCTACCCCATTCTGTGCCGGCGTTGTTGCATTAATGATTGAAAACAAGAAAAAACAGAATAAAAGCTTTACTCCTGATGATATAAAAAAAGACTTATTAAATGGCGCAGACAAATGGAAGGGCATCGATTACAACACGTATGGTGCAGGCTATATTAATGCACAAAACTCAATCAAGTAACTTTCCCTAAAAACAGGCTCAGGTAGCCTGTTTTTAGCATTAAATAAATTACTTGGAGGTGGAGTGCTTTGAGCAAATTTGAAAAAGAGATCGAACGTTTTGTTTCGGATTACTACAAAGACCATGATGAAGCGAAAGCAAAATTAGATGAATGGGCTGCAGAAACAGAAAAGGGATTAAGTGAGTTAGATAAGCAGGCGGGAGAATTTGAAAAAGGGCTTGAAACAAGAATGGAAAAGCTCAATCAATGGTTTTCTAAAAAGCAACAAGAGTTGGAAAAAAAATTAGAGGGGTAGGTACCCTGAATTTCCGCGTTTGCCCTGTGCTCCTGTCCTCACAAAATCACACCTTATAACATATTTTATAATGTACTCTTTCAATGAGGAGGTGCTAAATATGGGTTACGGTTTCGGTGGTTGCGGATATGGCGGCTACGGTTATGGCGGTGGAGGCTACGGAAATACATTTGTATTAATCGTAGTATTATTCATCCTATTAATTATTGTAGGTGCTTCTTTCTATAACTAATCACAACATTCCCCCAAGTAGAAGTACGAGTCAATCGGCTCGTACTTTCTCCATTTCATAACGGAAAATAGTTTTTTCAACAACCTCGCACATCTTTTAGGCGGGGCTCATACGATATAACACAATGTAAGGAGGCTTCGAAATGGACAATAACTTTTTTAAGAATATCGAAAAGAAAACAGGCGTAAATATGCAGGAGGTACTCCAGTTAGCAAACTCTTTGCAAAATGCGAATTTTAAAGATGAAAAAACAGTTCGTGCTGTAATTAAAAAGGTTTCTAAAATTGCAAATAAGCCAGTAAACAAACAGCTTGAGGATAAAATTGTAAAAAGCATCGTAAGTGGCGACGAAAAACTGGATTTTGGAACCATTTCAAAAATGATTAATAAAAAATAAGCGTGTGGTCTGGCCAAGTTGCCAGGCCTTTTCTGATATGACCCTTACAAATACATGGGAGGCTTCGAAATTTTTTAATAAATAACATATTGTAAATGATCGATACATAAAATCAATGAAAAAGGACGGAGGGCATACTTGGGATATATATTACCAATCAACAATGAACAATATAATCAATATGTACATCGGACGACAACTTATAAAACAAACCTTATGAGACTACATCAAGTAAATCCGGTGTCACTAAATCAAAATCAGCGTACCTATGATCTACACCAAGTTAAACAGAAAGCAATGACGAAAAAACAATGCCAATATATTGAAAATATCCGTTCTCAATATACTGGCAAAGGGTTGCTTTACAACGAGTCTATATAAAAAAGAGAAAAGGGAAGGTTAAAATTCCTGAACGTACAAGCCTTCCTCTTCATGCCATTCTGCATAAAGTAAATCCTTATATGTGGCTACCCCCTGACTCTTCAATTCCGAATGCAGCCAGTCTTCCGTAAATCCACTTTCCTTCAGATTTTCTTGAATTAATATGCCATCACTTACTAATGTAATAGGGAGACGAACCTTCTGTTCCGCCATATTATAATCTTGGCGTGTAGGTGGTTCATATTTAGACTTTTTTAGGACGCTAATTGAGCCATCTGTTTCTAAAATCGCATACTCGGCCTCTCTAATTGAAAAAACATCCTTCGCCCGAAGAAGATGCTGTAATTGGTTGATATCTAGTTTGTTTTTCTTTAATTGTTCTTTAATAATTTTTCCTTGATGAATAATAATTGTTGGCTTTCCCTCAAGAAATGGCCTGGTTCTTCGAATTTTCTGTGTTATTAATTCAATTACATAAATTAATAATCCCCATACAATAATGGAAGAAAATATTTGCCATACGCCAATTTTTTGATCATAAACGGCATTTCCAACTAATTCACCAAGTACTAATGCGGAGATAAAATCAAAAGGTGTAATTTGCGTAATTTGTGTTTTACCTAATATTTTTGTAAGAACGAGTAAACCTAACAGACCAACCACTAGATCAAATGAAATTTTTAAAAATTCCAAGTCATTCACCCCTCTTTGGTAGAATGAGCAGGTTTACCCTTTTTTATCCATGAAAAAAGGATGTCATAAAAGACATCCTTATATTTCTTTAACCATTGTGACATGCGGTATACCAGCATCCATAAATAGACCTGATACGGTTTCATAACCTAGCTTTTTATAGAAATTTTCTGCATGTGTTTGTGCATTGAGCTTTAATTTTGAAATGCCACTTTCTTTTGCAATGTCCTCCATTTTATGCATAATAATATTCCCAGCACCTTTTTTTCGGTGTGAAGCGAGAACACAAATGCGTTCTACTTTGCCGTATTCGTCAAGCACACGAAAACGTCCAGCTCCTACAGGATTATTGTGATCATAGAGGACAACATGTGTAGCTTCATCTTCAAATTGATCAATCTCTTCTTCAAGAGGTACCTTTTGTTCATCGACGAAAACCACTTTTCTAATCGTATAAGCATCGTCTCTTTCTTTGTTGTTCGTTACAATTCTTGCTTCCATGGTGTAATCAATTTTCCTTTCCTAAACGAAATGTTTCATAAACGGTCCAAGATCCATTTTCTAACTGATAGAGGAGGTGGATACGGTCAATTTGCTCTTCGTGCTCCATTTTTAACATACGTAATTGGCCATACACATCTGAATGTTCATCGCTAGATAGTTTTTGCCCAATTGTAATATGTGGAACAAACGCATACTCAGGTTCACCTGCAAAATAACCAGAGTGAAGTGCATTATGTAGTTTTTGTAATTGTTCATTAGGATCTACTTTTAAATAAATTACATTATTTACTGGGGAAAAAGAACTTACCTTTAATACAGTTAATGTAAATGGATTTACCTGTTTGGTAACCGCTGCTAATTCCCTTGTAATATCCACAATTTCATTATCGGATGCCTCGAATGCATTTTTTACCGTGATATGCGGTGGAATTAATGCATAATGCGGATCATAGCGTTTACGATATGAATTTGCGATGTCTTGCAGATTTTTGGATGGGAAGATAACAATGCCATATTTCATTTGTTTTGCCCTCCTATAGTTTTAAATTTCAAAACGTAAAGTACCTAATGTTGTAATACGAAAAATGATAACTTAATTATAACAAATATTTGAAAATGATAGAATAAAAAACAGTTATTTGAGCATTTTTGAAAGGGCCCTTGGTAAATCAGGTTGCCAATATTTCCACGTATGGTTTCCGTTGAATTCTTCATAAAAGCAAGGATAACCTTTGCTCGTGATGAGTTCGTGTAATTTTCGGTTTGGCGTTAAAAAATCCTCAATATCACCTTTTGTTGTTTTTACTTCGGTTTCACCTGTCCCGATTATATGATATAAGTCAAGGAGATGAGGGTCTGCAAAACGTTCAACCTGCAACAGAACATGATCATTTACAAGGGGAGATTGCATGATTACCTTTCCAAAGGTATGAGGGTATTCAATTGCTGTTAAAAGCGAAATAGTCGCTGCAAGTGAATCCCCAATTAATGCTCGACCTTGCCCCATCTGAAAGGTTGAGAACTCTTGGTCAAGAAAGGGTACCAGTTCTTCTCCTAAAAAGCGCTTATACAAATGATGCTGCTCACCATCAGGGTGATATTTTTTGCGGCGGTCTGCGACACTTTTATAAGGAACCCCCACAATTATGGTATTGCTTATTTCACCTGTTTCAATTAGCTTATCCGCAATTCTCGCAACCCTGCCAAGATTAAAATAATCGCGCCCATCCTGAGCGATGAGAACATTATATTTATAGAGAGGGGAAAAGGTGGCAGGCAAATAAACGATAAGCTCAAGTTCTTCATTTAAAAGCTTACTATGTATAGTCATTTCCCTAACAGTGCTTTTATTAATCGTCATCTTTTTAAACCTCCAAACAATCGATTAAGTTAATCTGCATCATTATTATAACGCTTGAAAAATAGGAAAGCGACAGGAAAAACTTCCTGTCGCTTTCGGTACATATTACGCATTAAGCGGCTGCTTCATCCGTATGTTTCTTTTCAGATTCTGCAACATATACAGCACACGCTGCATCACCTGTGATATTAATAGCAGTACGTGTCATATCAAGTAATCGATCAATACCAATAATTAAACCGATACCTTCTGGTGGCAAACCAACTTGATTTAGAACCATGGCAAGCATGATTAAACCAACACCAGGAACACCAGCGGTACCTACACTTGCAAGCACAGCTGTTAGGATAACCATAATAATTTGCGTAAACGTTAGATCAAATCCGTATACCTGTGCAATGAAGATGGTGGCAACACCTTGCATAATAGCTGTACCGTCCATATTGATAGTCGCACCTAATGGTTGAACAAAGCTACTAATTGGTTCAGGAACCTTTAGATTTTTTTGTGCAGTATCCATAGATACAGGAAGAGTGGCACTACTACTTGATGTACTAAAAGCAACCGTCATCGCAGGTGCAAAACCTTTGAAAAACTCAATAGGGTTTCGTTTTGCCAATACTGCAATCGTACCACCATAAGTAATGGCTGCGTGAACAAGTAAAGCGGCAAGTACAATTAAGAAGTAAGCAAGCATGGCTTTAATTGCAGCATACCCTTGGCCACCAATAGCAGTCGCTATTAAGCCGAACGTACCATATGGAGCCGTCTTCATTACAAGATTAACAAGATACATTAACACTTCATTTGCTTGCTCAAATAAATTAACAATACCTTTTGTTTTTTCGCCTAACACGGTTAGAGCAAAACCTATAAAAATAGCAAATGCAATAATTTGAAGCATATTTCCATCAGTCATTGACGTAAATGGATTTGTCGGGATAATTCCAATTAGTGTTTCCATAAATGGAGGAGCTTCAGTTGCCCCTTCATAAGTAGCCCCTTGCGTATCAAAGGCTCCACCAGCGCCAGGCTTGAAAATGGAAGCTAGCGCGATAGCAATTGTAATCGCTATCGTTGTTGTTGCTAAAAAATAAGTGATCGTTTTGGCACCAATTCTTCCGAGTTTCTTAGGATCACCAAGGCCTGTAACTCCTAGAGTAATAGAAACTAAGACAATTGGAACAACAAGCATTTTAATTAAATTCAAGAAAATTTGACCAAGTGGTACGAATAACCACGTATTCGCAAGTTCAAAAATGGAAGGTGACGTTACGTTTAAGATAAGACCTACAAGTGCACCAAGACCTAAACCTAATAAAATCTTTTTAGTTAATGACATAAAAAACCTCCTCTAAGTTGTATTGAAAGTGTTTTCTTTTTTTGGCAAAACAAATGGGAATGCGCATGTCGAAGAACAGCATTCTTTTCGTAAGACACAAAAAACCACGAGAGTGTGGCTCGTGGCTTATCGATAAAATTGCGCAACAATGCTCTCTCCAAATGCTTACGAGGTTAGCTGTCGGATTCGGATGAAGAGTATCTCCTACCTTTATAAAAAAGGATTCACCCCGTGTGCTCTTTTGCACGTTTATGGTTCCCCCGTTTCCCAAAAATGGGAATTCAGCGACTATTAAATTGTACTTTGCCTTGATATTATATTTATACAAATAAAATGAATATATGTCAATAATAACATATATTTATGGTTTTTACGATGTTAATATTTTCATAGGAAAATAGTGAACGACAAATAGCAAAAACCACAAAATTATGTATTCACGATAAAATGACTAGAATTTAATTGACAAACACTCAAAACGGATGTATATTATGAATTATTCATATAGTGATTCCGTAGCTCAGCTGGGAGAGCACTACCTTGACAGGGTAGGGGTCGGAGGTTCGAGCCCTCTCGGAATCATCATGAGATCACTTGAGTTTTCTCAAGTGATTTTTTTGCGTTTATTTTTAGACTTTGGATAATAATTATAATAATTTTATCCGTTTTTGGAGAAAGTATCCTTGTTAGGACTAGACTGGGAGGTTGGTCGTTCACATGGAGGATAAAAACAAGATTCGTCTAACAGCTGCGGAGATGTCGAGCTTATGGACACAATACATAAACGATACGTTAGCTGAATGTGTTAATTTGTATTTTTTAGATAAAGTTGAAGATGAGGAAGTACGTCCAATTATTGAATATACACTGGAAGCATCTAAAGAAAACCAAAAAATTGTACGTGAAATTTTTGAAAAAGAAGAATTTCCTATCCCATTAGGATTTACAGAACAGGATGTAGATTTTAAAGCTCCTAGACTATTTTCTGATACTTTCGTATTAATGTACCTAAGGCAAATGTCTATTCTCGGAATGGCAGGTAGTAGTGGAGCACTGGGCCTTGCGACACGGCCCGATGTAATTGCTTTTCATAAGCGGGTATTAAATTTAGGTGTTGAATTGCAGGACCAAACACGTGAATTAATGTTAAAACAAGGAATATATGTAAGACCTCCGTATATATCTATTCCCGACAAGGTTGATTTTGTAGAGAAACAGCATTTTTTAGCTGGTTTCATGGGGAAGAAAAGAGCACTAACCTCTATTGAAATTAGTCATTTATTTTTAAATATACAGACCAATGCGATTGGTAAGGTACTGATGACAGGATTTGCACAAACTGCAAAAGGTGATGATGTAAAAAAATTCTTAGTAAGAGGAAAGAAACTTTCGCAAAAATATATAGAACTTTTTAGCGACTTTTTAATCAAAGAGGATCTTCCTGCTCCAATGAGTTGGGATTCAGCTGTTACAGATAGTAATGCGAGTGTTTTCTCTGATAAACTTATTATGTTTCATGTGTCAGCTATGATTGCAGCGGGGATTGGGAATTTCGGAATGGCCATGGCGGCTAGTCCAAGGAGAGATATAGGATTTAGATATGCATCATTAATTCCAGAAATTTCGATGTACGCTGAGGATGGGGCAAATATTATGATTAAACATGGGTGGTTGGAGGAGCCTCCACAAACAGATAACAGAGAAAAAATTATTAAAAAACAATCTTGATAAAAAAAGACAAAGAGAACGTATCAGTCCCTTTGTCTTATTGTGTTTATTAATATGTTTAAATAAAGGATTAAGCCGACTTAACCGTAACATTCTTCTTTTCTTTACGTTTCTTAGCATATTCAGCAGTTGCAGTGAAAAGTACGTCCGATGATGAGTTAAGAGCAGTTTCACAAGAGTCTTGTAGGACACCGATGATGAAACCAACTGCAACGACTTGCATGGCAACATCGTTCGGAATTCCGAATAAGCTTGACGCTAAAGGAACAAGTAAAAGTGACCCACCGGCAACACCAGATGCACCTGCTGCTGAAATTGCTGATAAGACGCTAAGAATTAGAGCTGTTGCAAAATCAACTTGAATGCCGAGTGTATGAACAGCTGCAAGAGTAAGAACAGAAATCGTTACTGCGGCACCAGCCATATTTACAGTTCCGCCTAATGGGATTGAAATAGAATAAGTATCTTTATTTAATCCTAGTTTTTCACAAAGGTTCATATTAACCGGAATGTTTGCTGCTGAGCTTCGAGTAAAGAAGGCTGTTAGCCCACTTTCTCTTAGACATCTAAATACAAGTGGATATGGGTTTTGACGAATGTAGAAATAGACAATTAAAGGATTCACAATAAGTGCAATAAAGAACATACAGCCAAGTAAAAGGCCTAGGATTTTTCCATATTCCATTAATGCAGATAGTCCATTTGTTACAAATGCGTCGAACACTAGACCCATGATTCCGATAGGAGCTAGGCTGATTACCCATTTTACGACTGTTGCGATTGCATCAGATACGTTGGTAATTAATGTCTTAGTTGTGTCGTTTGCATTTTTTAATGCAATTCCAAGAACAACTGCCCAAGCTAGAATTCCGATGTAGTTTGCATTCATTAGGGCATTAATCGGATTGTCTACAATATTAAATAGTAATGTTTGAAGGACCTCTAAAATACCACTTGGAGGTGAAAGGTCTTCTGCACCAGAAACAAGTGACAGATTTACTGGAAAGATAAAACTTGCCAAAACGGCTACGAATCCAGCTAAGAATGTACTTATTGCGTATAAGCCGATAATCGATTTGATATTTGTTTGGGTTCCACTTCTGTGTTTAGAGATGGCGTCAATAACTAAGAATAAGACCAATACAGGTGCAACAGCTTTTAGTGCACCTACAAATAATGAACCAAAAATACTAACCCATTTTGCTCCTTCTGGTACGACTAATGCTAATAGGATACCAACGATAATACCACCAAATATACGTTTAACTAGGCTAATCTGATTCCATTTGTAAAAGATTTCTTTCATATTCTTTCCCCCTTTTTCATGGTTGTCCATCTTATTATCTTATGAAATTAATATTATATGAATAATATAATATTTGTTAGTTTAACACGAAAATTGTCAATTGTGTATAAAATTTAAGAGTTGGAAATGAAATTTTAAGGTGAAAAATTTGGTATTTAAAAAACATAGAACTCTTTGACATAAAGGAAAGTTATGAAAGTATAGGCATTATTGATCATAGAAATCAAGTTTCTCAAACCTATACATAAGTAAAAATGACTACCTTATAGTCACAAGAGTTTCGGTATACTAAAATAATAGTTTTGAGATAATTAGCTTTAAAAAAAATAAAAAACAACTAATCCGTGATAGAAATTAGTCGTTTTCTTCATTAACATATTTTTTGAATTAAATTTGGTGAGTTATTGCTAGGCGAGTTTACTAAAGACGAAACCTCATATGCCTCCATGTTGTCAGCAGTCAGTGGTTTGAGTAGATGTGAAACCCTCGATACATCCTTTAGAGATGGATTAAGCCATGCTTGTTCGTCCTCTTTATTTAATATAACTGGCATACGATCGTGAATATCCCTCATTAGTTCGTTTGGGGTTGTGGTAATGATTGAACAAGAATATAAGGTATGCCCATCCGGAGATTTCCAACGTTCCCAGATTCCCGCCATTGCGAATATATCATTCGATTTTAATTTAATTCGTATCGGTGTTTTTGTTTTGTTAGGCCCTTTTTTCCATTCATAAAAGCTATCCGCAATAATCAGACAGCGTCTATGTTTAAAGGCATGTCTGAAGCTTGGTTTTTCAGCCAATGATTCAGCGCGTGCATTGATCATTTTATATCCGACTTTCTCATCCTTTGCCCATGAAGGTACAAAGCCCCAACGTAAATAACCTAAGCGATTTTGTGTACCGTCATTTATAACTGAAAGGACCGAATGTGAAGGGGCAATGTTATAGCTTGGTTGATATAAATCTTGTTCAATTGCCGCTTTAATATCAAAACGGTTAAGTATATCTTCGTACTCTGCAAAAAGAGTAAATCGACCACACATTATGCATCACCTCATGTTTTAATATATTGGAGGATTTTTGGATATTGGTAACTTGATAAGAAAAGAGGTTCCTATCCCAACCGTACTTTCTACATCGATTGAACCTTTTAATTGCTCAATAATTTGAAAACAAATGGTCAGCCCTACGCCAGTTCCTTTATCTTTTGTTGAATAAAAAGGGGTACCTATTTTGGAAAGTTGTTCTTTTGTCATTCCAGGACCATTGTCAGTGATTTTAACAATAATGTCTTGGTCTGTTGCAAAAGCATTTATTTGCAATAAGCCGTCATTTCCAATTGCTTCTATTGCGTTTTTAATAATATTTATCAAGACCTGTTTGATTTCATCCTTATTCCCGTTAATGTATAGCGAGTCTTCAATGAAGGTTTCAACCTCAATGCTTTGAATATTTGTATAAGATGTCATGAGTTCAACCGTTTTTGATAGTTCTTCGCTGATGTTTACCAATTCAGTATTACTATTATTTGGCTTAGCAAGAGATAAATAATCATTTATGATCGATTGTGCACGATTTAATTCAGAAAGGGTAATAACGATATAATTTCGCTGTTTATCAGTAATGTTATCATCTCGAATAATTAACTGCAGAAATCCATTTACTGTAGTTAGCGGATTGCGTACCTCATGGGCAACTGATGCTGCTAGTTGGCTAACTACGTTCAATTTTTCAGAACGTCTTAATTCCCTTTGTAAGAGAATTTGTTGCTTTAAGTTCTCAATAAGTAGAACTACTAATAAGATGGTAATCCACGTAATAAACGAAAAAAGGATCATAATTAGAATTTGATCAACTTGGTTATATTTTACTAAGGTAATTGCTCTTGTTATAACAATGAAACTGTAAATACATGTAAGTGTGATTAGCTTTTTATTTAATAGAAGAGAATGGTACCTTTTTAAGAGAAAATAAAAAATGAATACAATAATTGCGTAATTCATAATAGACAGGAGAACGTTAGTATATCCAAGCAGTAATAAATAACCTAGCATAATTAATATAACAACAATTCCTTGGATAAATCCTATATAGAGGAATGCGATAAATATCGGGATTATCCGAAAATCATAAGCGAATCCATTCGCGTATGTTACTGGGAAAGTGACAGTTAAAAGAAGCATAATGATAATCATTCCAAGAAGTTTATTTCGGTGAAGCTTTGGAGAAGAATGATTATCTTGGATAGTCAATAAATAATATATAAGAATAGGAAAAATAACGATTAATACATGGTAAAGAACATGTCCAATATGCTCTAACAACTTTTGCTCCATCTCCCTCTTATTTCTAAAATTTTTGAATACTGCTTTTTGTTAGAAATTCGACATATTCACCGATAATCCTTCTATATTACTTGCATACTCGACAATATTTTGACAAAATGAGATATGCTATTCAACCCAATCATAATTCTTTTTTTCTTAATATGGGTATGATACAACTAAACATATCTATAATATTGGAGGCTTATTATGTTTAAAAAATTATTTGGAAGTAAAGATAAAAAAATTGAGGAAGTGTTAGTGGCTCCTGCAAATGGAAAAATCCTTGCACTAGAAGAGGTTCCAGATCCTGTCTTTTCTCAAAAAATGATGGGCGATGGCCTTGCGATCGATCCGTCAGAAGGGAAAGTCGTTTCTCCTGTGAAAGGTGAAATAATTCAGGTCTTCCCGACTAAACATGCTATTGGTATAAAAACTGAAATAGGTTTAGAACTTCTTATACATATAGGTCTTGATACAGTGAACATGAAGGGTGAAGGCTTCACTACACATGTAAAAGAAGGGGATAAAGTTGAGGTTGGAACCGATCTCGTAACCTTTGATTTAGATTTAATTAGAGAGAAGGCAGCGAGTACAATTACACCAATTATCATCACTAATTTTGATGCAGTTGAAACGTTTGAGATAATTGGAAGTGGCCAAGCAACAGCGGGTTCAACAGAGCTTGCAAAAGTGAAGAAAAAATAAGCTTACGGTCCTATAATCTGTACCCCTTGTAAAGGACATTTTAAAAAAAGCTAGGCTACTTTAAGAAGATGATCTCTGTATTGAACAGGG
>NZ_JBPFDQ010000120.1:0-12346 GCF_059415045.1 Ferdinandcohnia sp. SAFN-114
CTCCATAAAATGAAAATACCACAGCTTAAATGACTGTGGTAGACCCAAATTTTTATACTTTCTTATCTTTTAAAAAAAGGCAACGGTTTAAACCGCTGCCTTTTTTCGTTTATGTAAGGTTAATTTAATTCAATTTCTGTTACCTCTAAATTGATCTCGTCCAATTTAGCATAAAAGTAGAGTTTAATAGCATTGAAATATCCATTTTCGGGTAGTTTTAGGATATATCCATCTCTGAAAAATATCTCATATTCATTTTTTACTCCTGCTTCTTCATTTTTATAATAATTGATTTTTTCTATTTCATCCCATTTATAAGTGTGGCTTTGGAGATTGAAAAGGGGAGTGTGCGAGATAGAATTATTAGAAAATGAAGTATTTGCTTGAGAAGCTACAAAAAATGGAGCAACACTTAGAATAATACAAAGAACACCTAATGTAATAGAGACTTTCCTATTGTACAATAAAAACAGAATCAGCATAGATAAAACCAATAGTAGATAACCTACTCCGTATAAATAAAGGGCACTTTTAGGTACAAAGATATGCCATATCTCAGGTTTATAATGCACAATTTCTGCAACAGTCTGTGGAACAAATAGAAGAGATAAAGGCGAAAATATAGCGAAACATATTCCAATTACCAGATATATAATCCTGTTTTCATATCCATAAGTTATATTTTTCATATACTTCCACCTCCAAAAGTAATCCTGTTATCTAAATTTACGATTAAAGCGCAAAAAAAGTTTCAAAAAAATAATATTTTCTGTAAAATAAGAAAATATACCAGATTTGTTCTAGGGCGAGAATTGTTTAACTGTTATCCCAAGCTGTTAAGATACGTTAACTTCTTTCTCTTTGTTTTTGTTGCTTATAAAATTAAAACCACATCCCTTAGAAGAGGATGGTTTGTTGGAGAAGGCAGAACGTGAAGCTAAATTGACTATGTTTTATTCAAAGTTTGGTTTCGAGAAAACTGGTAATGTACTAAATATCAAAGTATTTTGTATTGTTAGCCTAGTGTCCAGTGTTGTCGGTTCGATTCCGTATGGCTTGTTGGTTGTAATGTAATGGTTTTACTGGCAATTACTCTGGAGATGGTTAGCATGGAAATAACAGAAACAATAATACACTAAATGGTTTTTCAATGGTAATTACAGCTATATTAATCAATATCGCAAGCAACATGCTACAAGTGGTGGCTCCAGGACTGGGCCAAGATTGTGAAGAGGGTATTGTACCCTCTTTTTTAATTATTTGTTTTATCGCGTTAAATAGTAATTTAACGGATAATTTTAAATATGTCGTCATGATTATGCATAATATGGTGTTTCGTGAACTTTGGGCAAAGTGGACTAATCGTGATTAGGTAAGATAGAAGATTCAAAGTTGTATTTTGTTTACCTCGGATCTACGGGCGGGGTTTGCTAAAATTAGGGATAATTTGTGGGTGTTCTTTTAAATAAGATTTTATAATAAAAAATTCATAGTTCTATGGAACGCTTTTAGACTTTTAAACGACTAAAGTATATTACTATATAAAGGAGTAAATAGAACTATGAAAAAATTGTTGTATTTGTTAACATTAATTTTTGTTTTTTCTATTGTCTCTCTATTGAATTTTGATAGAGTACATGCCGGAGAAGGGGTTCTAGATATGGAAACTAACCCTCCAAATATTGCCCATATGGAAAAGGCACCACCTAGTAGTGAACCATTAGTTCTTAAAGATGGTACAGAAGGAGAAATAAGCATACAAGCAACAGATTATATTAAATCAGCACAGGTGTCTATTTATAACAACGGGAGTTCACTTAAAATTTCTGGAAATACCGATAGTTATACAAATGCTGATAAAATTACAACAACATTGTATTTGCAAGTGTGGGACTCTTCAAAATCTAGATGGGTAGATTATAGTAGCGGCAAAGAATTTGTAAAGTATAATACCAATTCTTTGTATAATTTCGTAGAATATATTGCCCCAAAGGGATATTATTATCGAACCAGAGGAGTGCATAAGGTAACAATGGGTAGTAGAACAGAAACATTTACTAGTGTTTCAAGCTCTATTTATTACTTTTAATATAGAAAACTATTATAAAAAAAGCTAACTTCAATAGTTCTAGTAGACTATTAAAGTTAGCTTTTATTATTTCATTGATTCTCCTATCGATATTAACTCATCTCCAGGTAGACTCCCGTTAATTATTATTTTGGTCTTAGCTTGATTAAAGATTAGTCTGCTTGTATTATCCTTAAATGTTAATAAAGAGGCTTTTTCTCCATTAATCGAAATAGTTTCGACGTTAGTATCTTCATTATCAATTATTAATGTATTACCTATGTCCTCAGCTCCTGCGATTTGTTGGATCGTCAGTTGGTTACTGTAATTTAAAATAATATCATTACTAGTTTCACTATTTCCGTAAACCACTGTGACATCTAAAAGTTCGTAGCCTTCAGGCAAAAAGGTTGGGAGTAATATGTGGAATTCGGCTACTTGTTGTGCTTTAGGTAAACTCATTATCTCTTCTTTAGTTAAAGTACCTATTTCATGTAAAGAATCAGCAGAAGGGAGTGGTAGATTATTTGACTCGCCAGTACTAATTGAATCCTCTATTTGGGTTATAGTACCTTTAACGCTTTGGAAATATTTAGTTAACCAACCGAAGGCATTTCCTTGTCTATTCTCAAATGTTAAGGTTCCAAAAATAAATACTAATAATATGGACGCAGCAAATATGCCTGGTTTATAAACCGCTTTTTTCTTTTTATTTTCTGTTAATTCCTGTTGAATTATTAACCATGTTTCCTCCTTGGAAGAAGGGGGAAAAGGCGCATTACTATATTCAGATTTCATTGTATCTTTAATTTCATCAGGCTTAAGAGAATCGTGGTTTTTCATAATACTTCACCATCCATATGCTGGGTAAAATTTTTACCAATTAAAATATCTCTCAACTCTTTTTTAGCACGAAATATTCTAGATTTCACAGTTCCTTCTTTAAGATTAAGCAACACCGCTATTTCTTTATCCTTTAATTCATGAATGTATTTCAATAGCAGGATCTCTCTATGCTCTATACTAATCTCAGAAAGAACTTCACCTACTTCTTTTATCATAAGTTTTATTTCAACTTCAATCTCAACGGGATTTGAATGATTATTTTTATCCTTTTCCAAATAGACGTCTTCTGTAGGGATTCCGTTCCATACTTTTTGTTTGCGAATTAAGTCAATAGCTGTCCTGGATGCAATCGTAGATAACCAAGCACCCATTTTTGATCTATCTCTTAAATTATCTAGATCTCTAAATGCTTTAACAAAAGTATCTTGAACAACATCCTGAGCCAAATGTTTATCCCTCGTAATAAAGTAAGCATCGTGGTAAACACGATCATAAAATAAATCATAAATTAGGCGGTATTCATCTTCTGAAGGTTTCCTCTTGCCGAAAAGCTTTTTAAACATGCAACCATACCTTCCTTACTATATATTCGTAAAAAACAATGGGAAAATGGGTATATTTTACTTTTATATTATCATACTTCCAATTTATTAAAGTTAAAAGCAACCTTTTTTCAATATTTTACAAATAATAGGGAACTATTTTCTTAGTACCTTCGTCCATATTACGTAATTAAAAACGAAATTTTCCGTTTGATCAAGTTGGAATGTATGTCTAAATAGGGTATTTATTCAATTAATAAAACATAGGAGGTCAGATTTATTGAACTCTATTAAAAAAAGAATCTTATTAGTAATATTATTTGTGACAATCATCTCTATATTTCTTGTTTTCCTTTTCGATAAAAACGACCACATATCTATAAGTACAATTGAGAATATAAGTTCAAAAGATATAGAAAGCGAAAAAGAAAAACGGGTTGATCAAATAGATTTATATGAAACATACTATTCAATTAACTCTAAAACGATATTAAAAACATTGTCCAATGGGGAAGTAATTAAGATAGAAGAGAGTCTTGCTAATACGGATTTTTCGAAAATAATAAATGAAAAAAATTTAAGACTGAGTTTATATGATGTGTGGTTATATACTGAAACAATTAAGCTGATGGGCAAGGACTTAGAATATAAGGACCAAATTTTATATTACTTAGAATCACTCTCAAGTGACAAAGGATTTTATCGTTCCTCAACTACAGAAGGTTTAGGGCTTGAACATTCGAATTACTTGCTAGCAACAAAAATGGCCATTGAGATATACATATCATATGGAGAACCAATACCAAATGCAATCGAAACAAAGAAGTGGTTGAAAAATCTATGTACAGAACTTGCAAATCAAGAAGACAAAGATTTTATATCTTTAGGTGATTATTTAGTAATGATTAAAAACATTAGTGAAAATAATAACGAACTAAATATTAGCGCAGAACAAGAATATAAAGATTTAACCGAATATTTTTTTGAAAATTTATTAGTCCGTGAAGTGAAGAATATCCAAGAATTTAATACTTTAATAGATATAAGTAAAGCATTTGACATTAACTTAACAGGTTTAGATGCGAAGTTTGAAACCTACATGATATCTGTTCAATTAGCAGATGGTTCTTTCCCAATATATGGCCAACAAGGAGAACACTCAGACATTCTAACTACTTATTTATTTATAAAAACTAGCAACGAATTAGGTATAACTATTCCTAACTTTGAAAAACTCAATGTTTATTTGTCTAATAAGATTATTAGAATAGGAACATAATTTCGGTATCAAAAGTATTTGATATAAATAAAAAATGGAGGTCTTAGAAATGAAAATTAAAAAGTATCTTGTAGCTTTAACAGTTTTGTTGTCGGTATGTTTAGTCCCTAGTTTTGTGTCCGCAGCAGAAGATGATTACGAAGTTAAGGATTCAAAAGTGATAACAGTTAAGGATGAAACAGTCAAATTAGAAACATGGGTTGATTCAAATGGTGAAGAATTTTACGTAGTACCTCATGACGTAAAGAATAAAAGGGAAGTAGCAGAACATATTGACATGCTTTTGACTACAGAAAGTGATTCAGATTCACTTGGCGATCAATCTAATGTTATTACACCACAAGCAGAATGGGATAGAGTACGCTGGTATAGAAATATAGAAAATAGAGACAGTTTAGGATATGTTACATGGTCAACAAGCGGATACAGTGAATATGCATATTTAAGACCTATTACAGCTAATTTAATGCGCGTAAATGATGGGAATATGGAAGTATTGTATGTTGGATCTGGGCTGCCAGATAAGATTATTAGCAGCTATGATTATACATTTAGTGGTCTCGAAATGGGAATATCTTATTCACCTTCTTTAGTAAGATTTAGTAATAAGGTTTCTTGGACATCTTCACCAATAACTGGAACATATATTGTTAAACATAAAACCCACTGGGCGGAAGTTACTAGTAGAACATCATTTCCAACAGTTACTATAAATGCAGCGCCAGACGTATATAAAGGAAGTTATATCTATAGACCTAGAGTAAACTCAAAAGTTGTCTTCAATGGGTCTTAAACTAGAAAAATAATAAAACGAATGGGAAGAATTGTGAAATTCTTCCTATTTTAATTAATATAATCATTTAAGCTTTACGCATAAATATTGAGGAAGTATCATGTAACTATATTCATTATTAAAGGAGGATGGCTGCGATTAGGAAATTATTATCTATTATTCTTTCAGTTTTTATTCTTTCTGCTTGTACATATACCTCAAACGAAAAATATAGTTCTTTAACTGATAAACAAAAAGAAGAAGTAATTCAAAAATACAGTTTTGATATAACAGCGACTAAAGACATTGAGGGAATTATGACCGTTATGATGTTCAAGAAAAATAATGGTATTCAAGGCTACTACTATGGCTCTAGTAATAAGAAGGGGGAAATTACCTCTCAGGTTTTTGAATTTGGAAAAAGTGAAACACCTGTAATTATAGGTGGGGTAGCCACCGGTTTGCCTTTCGTTACGATATCTATAAATGATGAGCGGATAATACAAGCTGCTGATCATGTTATTATTGATTGGGAAGATGGATATTCTCAGGAGGAAAAATTGAATGGCCAGTCTCACTATATAATTCCTTATAATAAAGAGAAAGTTGAGACAGAAATACTATATGAAAACATTACTATTTTTGATAATGAAAACAATGGATTATTTAACTCAGAAGAATAATCAGGGTTACTATTTTGAAAATCTCTCATACTGTTTAGTTACTGGGGATTAAAAATATGGTGGTGTGTCATGAGAAAATATATAATCCTAATTGTCTCTATCTTCTAACATTACTTTCTATCTTCTCAATTTATAAGGCAAATAGCCCAATAGACAAGTAGGACCGATAGGAAACGGGGAAATGTCAGCATTAAATTGGGTTTTGATTTTATTACCGTTAATATTAGGACTTTTGTTTTTAGTGCAGGCCATCTATTTATTTAGTAAAAAAGAATGAGCGGTAAAAAATAGTTTTGATTAGACTGTTAGCTATAAGCTACAGTCTTTTTTTATTTGGTCTAAAAATTACCTTTTGATTTTTCACCCTTTTTGGGTTTGATTCAGAACATCTAGAACTAATGGTAATTAGAGATAAGGATTTCCAATTCAGTAATTACACATATTCTTTTAAACCAAAAGACGTTGTTACATATGAACTATATGCTGAAACGGATAAAGAGCTTCAAAAAATAAAAGTAGCATTCTTATCAAGTGAAAAGGAAAAGGATAAAAAGAGATAATGAAGAACAAAAAAGAAAATTAGGTTGATTGCATCTTGGCACAGAAAAATATTAAACAATCAATAAAATATCCAAAACTTTGTATGTAAGACATAAATTGGATATATTATATGATATAATTATATAAATTATTAATATTTTGTACTGTTAGCCTAGTGTCCAGTGTCGTCGGTTCAATTCCGTACGGCTTGATGATTGCAATTGTAATAGTTTTAGCAATTACTCTGGAGGTGGTTGGCATGAAAACAACAGAAAGTAATGCACTAAGAGGTTTTTCAACGGTAACGGCAGCTATACTAATCAATGTCGCAAGCAACATGCTACAAGTGCTGGCTCCAGCACTTGGCTAACAGTACAAGATTGGGAAGAGGGTTAGTACACCCTCGTTTTTTATATTAGGTGTATGGTTTTTATGGACAGCCATCTATTTATTTAGTAAAAAATAAGAAGCAATAAAACAATCGTATTTTAAGACTGTTAGCTATTAGCTACGGTCTTTTTTAAAAAATCGGAATCAAGACTATCGCTGTATCTACCCTTTTTGTGGTGTTATCCGGTTTAAAAATCTAACGGATGGATTTTTGAATTTCAACCAGTTAAAGATACTATTAAGAAATCTTTGCATATCTTTAATACTAGGTTACTACTATTTTCTCGTTAAAACGTTAGACATTTAGAACTCTACCAAAGGTTCGGAAGGGGGATTGCCATGTTTAATAAAGAGGATGTTTATATAGGCTATTCGATGGAAGAATTATCAAAGGTGAGAGATATATTAGCAAGCAATGGTATTAAGTGTACTTATAGCGTTATCAACAGCTCCGGGAAAATGGTAGGCCGAGGGACTACAAGAGGCAACTTTGGAAGTGCAGGAATGAACCACAATTATGAAAAACAATATGTGGTTTCAGTTAAGAAAAAAGACTTTGAGGAAGCAAAATATATTATTAACAAATTATTGCACCCGTAACCTAATTTATGGTGGTATGTCATGAGAAATTATATGCTCCTAATTTTGTCATATTTCTAATATTACTTTCTATCTTCTCCAATTTATAAGGCAAATAGCCCATAGTAAAAGTAGGACCGATAGGACACGGGGAAATGTCAGCTTTAAATTGGGTTCTGATCTATTTTCCATTAGTATTATGAGTATGGCAGTGGATTGATAAGACAGACGACCCTCTTTTGGTAAAAGTTCTACTAGCAAAGATAATAATTGATGATGCGAATGATCTTATGTAATCGGATATCAGTTTGACCAAGCTGATCCATAATCTATGCAAAGGGAAACAACGGCACCCGCAAGAAGTAATTCATGAGTGTGCCTCAAATTATGTGGATTAACCCCTGAAAAAAATTATAATAAATTGTCTAAATTCACAGAATGATGTAGTATAATTATAGAAATTTCCAATAGATTTACCATTCACAGCAGGAGTACAGAACGCTATTTAAAAGAAACGCCAATAAACAATTTAGAGTGATATCAAGTAATTAAATCCGTTGGATAAATAGGCTTTTGGGCTAACTTAGCTACCTCTAATCCTTATTCACCTATGGTTATTTTAAATCAGAAAAGCTAGATAAGTTAGAAACATCTTTAACGTTTTCAAGTTTAGCATAGCCTTTATATGTAAGTTTGTATAAATTTTTAAAAAGGAAAGTAACGAGGCCATCCGTAGGGGGGATTTTATGAAGGAGGATTTGATTCTAGTTGTCGATGATGATAAGGATATTCAGGAAGTCCTATATCTATTTTTAACAAAAGAAAAATTTAAGGTATTATTGGCGGAAAGTGGAGAAAGTGCTATTTCTCTTGCTGAAGAATATAAAATAGATTTAATTTTACTTGATGTTATGATGCCGGGACTAGACGGATTTGAAACCTGTCAGGTCATACGTAAAAAGACGAATGTTCCAATTTTATTTTTGAGTGCGAAAGAAGATGATATTGATAAAATCCTTGGCTTACGGATTGGCGGCGATGATTATATTACAAAGCCCTTTAGTCCAAGAGTATTAGTGGCAAAAATAAAAGCACAGTTAAGAAGAGTCAAAGAAATTAGCTATGAGAGTAATAATGAGCAAAAAAAACGGGAGAATCCAATTTTGTATTTCCCCGGTTTAATTATTGATATAGATAGTTGTGTCGTTAAAAAAGATGATAAAGTGATAGCTTTACCTGCTAAAGAATTTCAATTATTGTGTGTTTTAGCTAAAAACGTAAATAGGGTTTACAGTGTCGAACATTTATTTCAGTTAATATGGGGTGAAGACAGCCTTGGAGATAGTAGAACTGTAATGGTTCATGTCAGCAACCTAAGGAAAAAGATTGAGCCGAATCCTGCAAAACCCATATTTATTCAAACAGTACGAGGAATTGGATATAAATTTATGGTCCCTTCTGAATGATCATATTAGGGTTTAACAAAAACTCCCTAATTTCATTTAATGAAATACCCATTTCTTTTGCTTCATAGATTAGGGCTAACCATTCTAAATCCAATTCCATTTCCTTTAAAGTATCATTAAAAGAATGGTGAATAGAATTAGTCGAAGCTTGTTTCATTTTGAACCACCTTCTTAATTTCAATATTCTAATACAATAGTAGACACTCTAGTATAACTTTTATATAAGTTTTCCTAAACTTTTCTTAAAGTTTTCTTAAAATTTTCAATATTACATAATGCCACTATGTAAACGAAAAGTCCGTAATAGGAGACTACTGAAGGGAACCCATTTGAAATCCATTCATTATGTAAGGTAGTGACTTAAATGCTTAAAATAATAGGATATAAAAATATAAATAAAATAAGTTCAGATTCATTTGCTGAATATTTCAAAGGTACTTCCATTGAAGAAAACGAGGAAATCATTATCCAAAAGGTAGTAGGAAGCTCGAATATAGCAAATATGGAACAATTACAGACAGCTTGCGAATTAATCGCTACTATGAATGATCCCAATTTTATTAAGCCTATCCGATTTGTTCAAAGTGGTAATCATGTAATGCCAGTTTATAAAGCATTTGCTGGGATTCCTTATAAAGAGCTAATAAACTCCCAATCTATTTCTATTAAGGATTTTTTCGTTTTGACCATTCAACTATGTGAAATACTAGAAAACATTCATGCTGAAGGTACTTTACAAATTCAGATAAACCCACACAATTTAATGATTGATTTAAGAAATCGAAGACTACTACTTCTTGGTTTATTTCATTCCATCACCCAGGTAAATTCATTACAAACTAAAGAACTCCCCGACGAACCACTTTCCTACATGGCTCCGGAAGTATCAGGAAGAATGAACAGAGAAGTGGATTCCCGTTCTAACCTTTATACTTTAGGGATTATTTTTTACGAGATGTTAACGAACCAATTGCCCTTTAGTTCCAATGACCCCTTAGAATTGATTCATTCTCATTTTACCAAAGTTCCTGAATCGCCTACAGATATTAATACTGAAATCCCTAGCATGCTCTCTTCCATTATCCTAAAGCTACTAGAAAAGTCACCGGATGATCGCTACCAATCGGCAGCCTCCTTAAAAAGAGATCTTAAGCATTGCTGTGAGGAATATGAAAAAAATGAATGGATTGATGATTTTCCGCTAGGGTTAATGGATAATGCCGAAAACTTTTTAAAGCTAGATGAGGTTTACGGAAGAGAGCAAGAGTCTACTTTATTGGATCAGATGTTGCAACATACTTTAAACGGTCACCAGCAAACTGTTTTTATATCAGGCCAATCTGGAAGTGGAAAGACGGCACTTGTTCGTCATTTGAAAAATAGGTCTATGGGAAAGAAGGTCCTGTTTTTAGAAGGAAAGTTTGATCAGCTGCCCAAAAATATTCCATACGCTCCTTTTACACAAGCTTTGAAAACCTGGGTGCGCTTCATTATTTCTAAAGGAGAAACAAATATTTCACTTTGGAACCAAAAAATTTTGGATAGGCATGGCAATGATTCTAGCATTCTATCTACCGTGTTGCCTGAAATAGAATGGATTATTGGAAAGCAAGCAAAGTTGGAAGTTCTTCCATCCATGGAAAGCCGCAGCCGCTTACTAATGGCATTTCATAAATTACTCAATCTAATTACGGAAGAAAGCCCTCTTGTATTATTTATAGATGATATCCAATGGGCTGATGCAGCTTCGATAGAAATGATTGAATATTTAGTTTCTAAAGTTAGCACTCGAAACTTATTTACTATCCTTGCTTTTAGGGATGATCCAGATTTAGCGCAAAATAAGGTTGCAAGTGCAGCCGTTAAAAGAATGCATGATTCAAATAAAGTTCATTCATCCTTAACACTTAAGCTTCTTCAAGAGGAACAAATAAAACAATGGGTATGTGAACAATACAAAGTAGATGATCAGAATGGAGAAGAACTTTCCTCGATGTTTTATAAAATTACGTTGGGGAATCCCTTTTATATCACACAACTTTTCCACAGTGTCCAAAGGGAAAAAATAGTGTCACAGTCCGGCACTATAAAAACCAATTATTTTGAATTAATAAAGGATTTAACAATTAGCGAAGACATTATTAGTTACCTTGTTAAACGAATTAAAAAGCTACCTCAAAGGCTCCAAACAATACTTAAAACAGCCTCCTGCCTCGGACAGGAAATCGATGCAAATAAATTGAATGCGTTACTCCATTCTGAGAAGAAGGCTACTACGTCTTTGATAATTGATTTGTGGCAGGCAGTTAATGAGGGTTTTCTAATTCCTTCATATGCCGGGAAGAAGGATCGAGACGTAGAACAATTCCTGTTCATTCACGATAAGGTTCAGCAGGCTATGTACTACATGCTTACTGAAGATGAAAAACTAGAAATTCATTTAAAAATAGGAAATTATTTAAAAAACGATAAGTCTATCTACTCAGATAGTAAAGTTTTATTCGAGGCTGTATCCCATTTGAATACCAGTACTGTTTTCTTAAACGACAAGGAAAGAAAGGAACTTGCTTCCCTCAATGCTTTAGCGGGCGAGGAAGCAAAAAAGTCTGCTGCCTTTCAGTCAGCCTATCAATACTTTTTTGTAGCCAGAGAACTTTTGGATACGGATTCATGGCAAGAAAACTATGCATTAACCTATCAAATTACAAAAGGATTTGGAGAAACAGCCTATTTAAATAGTCATTTTTCAGAAGCAGAGTCAGCCTTTGATGAGGTTTTGGCAAAGGCACATTCCAAAGAAGAGAAGTTAAATTTATATAACTTTAAAATTACTTTATATACACATTTACATAGGGTAAACGATGCAGTTGATGCTGGAATAAAAGGATTACAACTGTACGATTGGAAAATAAAAAGCAACCCGGGAAAAAAGGACATTGTGAAGGAATTAATTCGTATTCAGGTGGCACTTCGAAACAAGAATCCTTTAAAACTAATAGATTTACCAGTAATGAAGGATGAAACAAAAAAAGGAATCATGCAAACATTAATTAATTTGAACGCTCCTGCTTTTCATGTGGATAAAAACCTTGCCACCAGTTTGATGTTTGGACTAACCTAAAATAGTGAGACAATATAAAACACCTCCAAAATGGCAATACTTGAGATAAGTATTGTGACA
>NZ_JBPFDQ010000121.1:0-12331 GCF_059415045.1 Ferdinandcohnia sp. SAFN-114
ATGTCACAATACTTATCTCAAGTATTGCCATTTTGGAGGTGTTTTATATTGTCTCACTATTTTAGGTTAGTCCAGAGTAAGCTAACTTACTCAAGCCCTTTTTATTTATTTTTTCAATTGAGCTAATAATCCGTTGTTGAAACAGTTCTTGCCTACGATTTTTTTATGTGCTATAATATTTTTCTGTGAGTAATTGAAATAATTGCTCCTTGCCCTTTTTAGGTAAAAGGGCCGTTAGTCCAAAAGGAGGTGTAACGTGATGAGAAAATACGAAGTTATGTATATCATCCGTCCAAACATTGATGATGAAGCGAAAAAGGCTTTAGTTGAGCGTTTTAATGGCGTTTTAACTGACAATGGTGCGGAGATTACAAACGTAAAAGAATGGGGTAAGCGCCGTTTAGCATATGAAATCAATGATTTCCGCGATGGTTACTACATGATTCTTAACGTAATGTCAAACGCTGAAGCAGTAAACGAATTCGATCGTTTAGCGAAGATCAACGAAGACATTATCCGTCATATCGTTGTTAAAGAAGAAGCATAAGAATTTATTAGAGTATAGGCTCTGTTTGAATATCCTGTTAGGAGATGGTTCTGATGATGAATCGCGTAGTTCTTGTAGGGAGACTTACAAAAGACCCTGAATTACGATATACACCAAGTGGAGTTGCGGTAGCAACCTTCACGCTCGCAGTGAATCGAGCATTTACGAATCAGTCAGGTGAACGTGAAGCTGACTTCATTAATTGCGGTGCGCCAAGTTTCGCATAAGCCTAGTTTACAGGCGAAAAGCGAGCGCCTTTCATCATATATAACTTCATCAATTACTCACGTAATACTATAGAAGTTATTTATTGAGAAAGGTTCAACTCTTTATTCGAATAGGTAAGTGAAATCCTTACCCTAGACAAATCCTCATTAGTCTAGTCCATAATACCCCTACGTGCTTCATATATTCATTCTATATGAGGTGCGAAGCTAGGTGAGGTCGTAGCCTGATGTCGTTCTACCAAACGACTATATGGAGCGGTGGTCTTTAAAAACAGTCCTATGATGACCTAACGGGAATCAGCGTATGTACGCATCGTGAATGAAGCCCTTCTTATGGTAGCAAGTGGAAGGATAATACGGAAATTGTAATGGGTTCTACGTTCTCATTACAACCTCTTATAAGGGTCGCAGTTCCTTATAAGTTGAACTAACCAGTTCGAGGAAGTTCTAGGTTAGTTAAATCCGTCGGTGTAAAGCTGGCATCTAAGGGATTGTAAAATAAGGGATAGAATAAAGGGAACTTGGGAAGCTCCGCTTCATCAAGGTGCGAATGAACACCGTCTGAGATGTTGCGGAGTGGCAGCGGTCCTGTAGTAGTGACGAAACAGGGTAATGCCTGTGGAGCGAAGGGGACCAGTAGTCTAGAGATAAATGTGTATCTTTCTCTTGTCTAAACGAACCCTAACCATTTAGGTTAGAGTGGGAGTCAAACAGTTAATTCATTCTCATCATGATACTCTCGGTTTTCAATCGAAAGGATATGATGGTATGAAGGTTAAAGGACAAGAGATAAAGAGCGAGATTGAGTTAATTTCAACACTCGATAGAATGTATGACCTATCTAAAAACGGTGATGAGCCATTTTACAACCTCATTGAGATGATGAAGAACGAGCAAACAATTCTGTCTGCCGTTCACAACATTAAATCTAATAAAGGAAGTAAAACAGTAGGTGTAGATTCCAAGGATATTGATTACTACTTACAAATGCCAAGTAGGAAACTCATAGGTATAATAAGGAAGGCAATCAATAACTACCGCCCTCTACCTGTTAGAAGGGAATATATCCCTAAAGGGAACGGAAAGGAACGACCTCTGGGCATACCCACCATGCTCGACCGCATTATACAAGAAATCGCCCGAATGGTAATTGAACCCATTGTAGAAGCGAAATTCTTCAAACATAGCTACGGTTTCAGACCTTATCGGTCTACGGAACATGCTATCGCGAGGATCATCGACCTTATCAGAAGGAACAACTTCTACTATGTCATTGAAGGAGACATCAAAAGCTTCTTCGACAACATTAACCACAACAAGCTAATTGAAATTATGTGGGGAATGGGTATCAAGGATAAGAGGTATCTATCTATAATCAAGAAGATGCTCAAGGCGGGAATTATGGATGACGGTGTATTCTTTGACAGTGAACTAGGGACTCCGCAAGGGGGCATTATCTCCCCGGTTTTAGCCAATATCTACTTAAATGGCTTTGATTGGATGGTTGCCAACCTTTGGGAAGAGCACTATGCTTCTTCTAGGGTCACAGAAAAGAATAAACATCGCTATCTGAGAAATGGTGGTCACACACCATGTTGGCTAGTTAGATATGCAGATGATTGGGTTATTTTGTGCGATTCACAGGAAAGAGCTGAACAAGTTCTAAATGTGGCATATAAATACCTCAAACACGTATTGAAGCTAGAACTTTCCGCTGAAAAGACTGTCATTACTGATGTTAGAAAGAAACCTATAAAATTTCTTGGTTTCGACATCATTGCTGAAAAAGCAAGGATGAAGGATATTATTGTGGGTAAGGCTATTCCGAATAGGAATAATTTAAATAAGAAGGTCAACGAGGTTCTTAAAGAAATCAACAAACTTCAAGTCTTCAAACACGACCATGATAGAGCGGCTCACATTGAGTTGATAAACTCTAAAATAGTCGGAATAAGCAACTATTACAGTATAGGAAACTCCAGTTTCCTAATGAAAAAGCATGACGCTAAGATTGATTACAGAGCGTTCAAGACTTTTAGAAAAATATATGGGCATGACTGGAAGAAAATGCGTCTTCCTGCTAAAAACCTCAACAATCGAATCGACAGACACAAAGATAAAAATACTCAGGTATATTTCATCAATGTGGATGACGTGAACATCGGTATAACAAGGTTTAGCTTTACAGCGAGCAGAAAGGCACTCAACTTCAACCAGAATATGACTCCATATACTGATTTAGGTCGAGAACTTTATGTGAAAGCTTCAGGAAAGCAACAACGTCTACTTAGACCTACGGTCTATAACGTGAGTGACCTGAAACTAACTGCTCTGCACCAATTGTTCCCAAAGAAGAAGAACGACAAGCTCTATAACTTCGAATATATGATGAATAGAGAGTACGCTTTTAACAGGGATAAAGGCAAGTGCAAATGCTGTAAGGAAGTCGTTGCTGGTTTTAACGTTCATTGCCATCATATTAATCCTTATTTACCACTTAATGAGGTAAATAAAGTCATGAACCTTGCAACAATCTGCAAGTCATGTCACTCAATTATTCATTATTTGAGTAATGTGGAAAAAGACGCTAAAACTATGAAGAAGATTGAGAAGTATCGAGAGAAATTAGCTAAGGCGAGGATAGATACACACGAGGCTTCTTAACTCGCGAGGGTTACTTAGTCACAAAGGGTGCTGAAAACACTACAGTAGGGTTCTGATGTAGTATGCACACTTAACTCTAGTCGATGGAACGCCGTATGCGGTGAAAATCGCACGTACGGTGTGGGGTGGGGGAAAGCTTAGAGATAACTTCAAAGAGTGACCTATCACCATTTGTATGGCGCCGACCAGCTGAGAATGTTGCAAACTTCTTGAAGAAGGGCAGCTTAGCAGGCGTTGATGGTCGTCTTCAAACAAGAAATTATGAAGGCCAGGATGGCAAACGCGTAGTGCGCCCATCGGGCGTAGTGAATAACCTGCTTGTAGCGTAAGCAGATGACCAATTCGTAACTTAGTGACAATTTCCAACGAAATTGTCAGGTCATTCACCAACAACCTTATCCGGATGGGAAACCTGATGGGGAGTGTAGCATGGTTGTAAAGCGGTAAGTTGAATAGTCATCAGTTCACAACTGAATCGCAAGGTGAAAAGATTAATGTAAACGAGGTTGAAGGCTAAACTGCTTGAACACTAATCCGAAGCGGAACAATGCCACCCATAACGAAAGATGGCTATACACGTTATGTGAGTTTGGGAATGAGTAATTAGACTCGGTGCTCATTCGATTACGAACCAAACTCGGCTATATACCATAGGTATAAAAGGATGAAAGGTGCAACCGACATTACATTAGACGCTATATTCATTACGTTGAATGGGGATTGCCTAAGTTGGAACGCTCGTAAGGGCTATAACTTTTAGATGTTTGAATATCCAATAAGGCAACGGAGTTCCCGTAGTAGTCCGAAATAGGGAAAGCCTATTACATGGCGAAGGGGAACAGCTTATTTGTTCAATACCTAATATGGAAAGGTGCGTGAGGCACATGAGAAATCCACAGGTAGTATTGAACAGTCTAGAGGGCAAGGATGAAAACTATGTATTCCATCGTCTATATCGAAACCTTTTTAACAAAGACTTCTATCTAATAGCATACGATAATATCTATGCGAAAGAAGGGAATATGACAGAAGGGTCAGACGGAAAGACAATAGATGGAATGAGCCTAAGTCGTATAGAAAAAATCATAAATAAGCTTCAAGACCAAAGCTATCAACCAAACCCAGCCAGGAGAACCTACATTCCTAAGAAAAACGGAAAGTTGAGACCTCTGGGTATACCGTCGATAGATGACAAATTGGTTCAGGAAGTATTAAGAATGATACTAAACAGTATATACGACAAACATTTCTCGGATAGGTCGCATGGGTTTAGACCAAATAGAAGCTGTCATACAGCTCTAGAACAAGTGCAAGCAACATTCACTGGTGCTAAATGGTGGATCGAAGGTGACATCGAAGGTTTCTTCGATAACATAGACCATCACGTTCTTATCAATATCCTAAGAAGAAGAATAAAGGATGAAAGGTTCATCAATCTCATCTGGAAATTCCTTAAAGCGGGATATATAGAGGATTGGCAATTCAACAACACTTACAGTGGCACCCCACAGGGTGGAATAATCAGTCCTATCTTAGCAAACATATACTTGAATGAATTAGACAGATATGTCGAAGAATACAAGGAAAAGTTTGATAAGGGTAAGAAACGGAAAAGGTCCCATGAATACAAAATGGCTTCTCAGAGACTTTACAGAGCGAGAAAGAAATTCAAAGAAGTTGAAGAAACTCTAAGTGAAGAAGAAAGGGAAAAGGCGATTGAAAATATCAAGAAATTGAGAAAAGAAATCGACAAACTCCCTTGTACCGACCCTTTTGACAAAAGCTTCAGACGTATCCAATACGTAAGATATGCAGATGACTTCTTAATATCAGTCATCGGTAGCAAAAAGGAAGCAGAACAGATAAAGGCAGACCTAACGGTCTTTCTCACAGAAAAACTCAACTTATCGCTCTCTCAAGAAAAGACATTGATTACACATGCGAGTTCTAAAGCCAAATTCTTAGGATACGAAGTTCATATCGGAAAGAATGATAATTCGAGTAAAGATAAGAATGGAGTATCAATGAGAAGATATAACAATGCGGTCAACCTATCACTCCCTAAAGAGACTTGGATTAATAAGTTATTTCAAATCGGCGCGATTAAATACGCAAAAGATAAGAAAAGCTTTAAGGCTATGCATAGAAGATACCTTGTCAATAACGATGACCTAGAAATTATTTCAGTATACAATGCAGAAATAAGGGGTCTGTATAACTATTACAGGTTAGCTAGTGATGTTCACATGTTGAACGATTTTAGATTCTGGATGAGATGGAGTTTGCTAAAGACTTATGCAAATAAGTACAAATCAACAGCATCCAAAATGGCGGAAAAGTTCAATGTACACGGTGAAATCGGTATTAAGTACAATACCAAAAAGGGAGAAAAGATTTGCTTCTTCCACAACGAACCGATAGGAAAAAGTGAAACATTAGCAAAACCCGAGGTTGACGTTATACCCAACAATCTAAGATATAGCTCAACAACGAGCCTAATCGACAGATTAAAAGCAGGAAAATGTGAATGGTGTGGAAGTGAAAATAACCCAGTTGAAATTCATCATGTGCGAAAATTAAATGCACTTGAAGGGAAAAAACAATGGGAAAAACACATGATAGCAAGAAACCGAAAAACTCTTGCTTTGTGCATACCATGCCACAAAAAACTGCACAGAGGGTTACTAGACTAACAATAAGTGGAGAGCCATATACATTGAGAGGTGTACGTATGGTTCGGGGGAGAGTTCTTGGAAACCTACTTAAAGACATCACTAATTTCAAGTTCGTATAGCACATATGACTAGATGAACGAGAAGATGGAATTTAAGAAAGGCGCTGGGTTCTTATCCTACTATGTTACTGAGGTTGTAGCAGAAAGTGTTCAATTCCTTGAACCAAGAAATGCAAATGACCAACAGCGTAGCGGTGGAGGAAACTTTGGCGGTGGCTATGGCGGTAATCAAGGCAGCTATGGTGGCAATCAAGGTGGTTTTGGCGGTAACCAAGGTAACCAAGGCCAAGGCGGCTATTCTCCATTTGGACAGAATCAGAACCCAAATCAAAACCAAGGACCTACAAGAGTAGACCAAGATCCATTTGCAAATGATGGACAACCTATCGATATTTCAGATGATGATCTTCCATTTTGAGAAGTGTAAGTGTGTGTAATGTGTAAATTGCATTAAACACCTTATGTATCAAGGGATTGTGTCTTTTTAACAGTGTGTAATCTTTAAAAGGTATTTCAAGGGATTTGGAGGATTATTTACACCTTTGAATTTTGTGTGTGTAATCTATTGAAAACTCTCACTGCTCAGGGGGATTATATGTTATACTGTGTGTAATGTGTAATTCTGATATGGAGGGGGCTATTTGCCTTTCTCCTTTGAGTGGAGGGGAGTGCCTTGAAGGTTGAAAAAACCCTGTCATCCTATGTGTTAGTGGATTCTAACATGAGGATTATTTCAGAGGTTTTAGATTTTACGAATACTCTGGAAAGCAAAGGATTGTCACCTAATACGGTAAAAAGCTATTTAGATGATTTAAAGATCTTCTATCTATGGCTTGAACGGGAAGGGTTAAAATTCTATGAGGTGAAGCCGTCATCCATAACCAGTTTCATTGAATACATCGACAGCAGAAAACCAAGTGGAAGAGTTGCCCCTGCAACGCTTAATAGATACTTGGCTACGTTAAGCTCGTTTTTCAGGCACTTTGAAGCTATTGGGGGATTTGTAGAAGAATCACCATTAGTCAAAGTCAGAGGCTATGCACCACATCAGAACATAGGTTATTTACGTCATGTAACGAAGAATTGGGATAAAGGTCTTCAAAGTTACTTTAGAAGAAAGTTAAAAAAGAAGAGTGACAGAAAGAGGCTATATTCTAATACGGTGCAGAAGTATTACCAAGCTATAGATAGGCTTTGGGGGGAAAACGAGTCCTTAATGTTTCGGAATAAGTTGATGTTTCGAGTATTATATGAAACGGGATTTAGGGTGTCTGAGCTATTACACCTTAGAATCAGTGATTATGACTATCCTGATCCAACAGAGAAAACAGGGAATATTTATCTAATTGAGAGGGAGAATGAACCCCTTGATAGACAATTGAAAACAGGTGAAAGAACCATACCTGTGTCATGGAAATTGTTACAGGCATTAGAGGATTATGTACTATTCCATCGCCCTCAAAAAGATGATATTGATTATATCTTTGTGTCACACTCTAAGAGTAATTTAGGGGAACCGATTGGTAGAACCTCGGTGGAAGATGTGTTAAATGATATTCAAGTGGAAAGTGGTATTGATTACTTCCGTTTGACACCACATTCTTTGAGACATACTCATGCTTCTGAGTTACAAGATATTGGAGTGGATGTAAATGTCATAAGAGAACGATTAGGACATCAGAGCATCGCTACTACTGCTAAATACGCAAAGCCTTCTGTTAAGACATTAGCAATGGCTCATGAGCGTTATTTAGAAAGTAAGAGGGGTGATTCGCTTGACTAATGTACTTCCTCTTATTGATATGAGTAAAGACACTTGGGTGTTTCCTGCAAGTGAGGATTTGTCTCCTTACACATTTCGGTTTGATTTTTTACCGAATGAATGGTTTAAGGAAACGATTAAGAAGATTACAAAGGAGTCTATTACAATTGGTAGGCTTAAACTCTCAACATTACACAGATACAACTATTCATTAGAGGTATTCTTTGAGTATTTAGAGGGTTATGATATTGTTCTTGATACGTTTGAGGAACTTACATTTGATATTGTAGAAGGATTCATTCACTACTTATTGGCAAATGTGAATAAACCACAAACGAGAGCTATATCGTTAGCTTCACTGAAACATCATATTAAGCATGGTCAACTCTTTGAGTGGGATGGATTCCCACAATACGAAGTGTTTGATGGGACTGAACAACGTACTTTACAAACAGAGGACTCGTTGAAAAGTATGCTTATAGATGATGATGTAATGGATTCGATTGATTCTTCACTTCGCCAAATGAAATCAACATTACAGCCAACTTTAGAATGCTTAAATGATGTTGTTCTTTGGACTTTAATTACTGTTGTTAGACATACAGGAGTACGTTTAACAGAGGCTTTGAACTTAAATAAAGACTGTCTACGAAGAGATTTAATGAAGAAATATCTTCTGGAAGTAGTTAGTTCCAAAAATGAGACCGAAAGGTTCATTCCTGTTAGCAAAGAGGTTTCGGTAGCAATTAAAATGTTAATTCAAGCTACGGAAGAACTTCGTTCTGAATTGAAGACCGATAAATTATTTTATTATTTTCAACCTATAAACAAGAAATATAAGCCTTTGAGACAAGTTACTGCAAGAGATTGGTTGAGAGATAAGTTTATCAAACGTTTTGATATTAGGGACAGCAACGGTGATTTGGCGGTAATAACGTATCATCAATTCCGTCATCAAATTGGAACCGATCTTCTAAATAACGGTCTAAGTACGTTTGAAGTTATGCAGTATTTGGGGCATGAGTCGATGCACTCTACTCGCCTATATGCCAAAGTCCGAAATGACAAACTCACGAAAGAGTATAAAAAGATTGGTTTTATTGGACTCGTAGAACGTAAGGTTGATGACATTGTAGATGAAAATGGCAAAAAACTTGATACCGAAAAACGCTTAATGGCACAGCTTCCAGATGGTGTATGTGCTAAACCGATAAACAAAAAGGTTGTAAATTGTAAAAAGCCAAATGCTTGTTTATTTTGCCCGAAGTTTATTACCACTCCTGAATTCCTTGAAGTTCATAAGGATCATTTGGAGCGTATAAGGGCAGATAAGGAACGATATATGGCACAAGACCTCATGGGTAGTGATTACCTCTTAAACGAGACTGAGAAGGCTTTAGAAGTGATTGTCAGCCGTTTAGAAGCCCTTCAACAAGGGGTGATGGTCAAATGACAATGAACAATAACTTGCCTTTGGTTGATTACACACCGTCTAAATCTGTAAAAGAGGCTCGTTGTGGCAATAACAAGTTCTCAGATGATATTTGGGACTTTAAAGGCTTTGTGGAAGCTCCACATTGGAATGATGCCAAATTTCGAATAGACTTTACTTCTTTTAGTCAATGGGAATCTATCAAGATTACGATTAAAAAGTATATTCATTCGGAATTACTCATGAACGGTTTCAATTCGGTGAAACGGAAGCATTCAGCATTTAAGCAACTTGTTGATTTTTTAAATGAAAATCATAGTATTGAGTCATTTCAAGACTTTACGGACAACACGATCCGAGAATACTTTCAATACTTGCTTAAAGCCATTAGTGAAAGAGGAACACCTCTTAGTCCAATGAGTATTAAAAAATCGGCACAAGTGGTAAAAGAATTGTTAATTCGAGGCGGTCAAAGAGATTGGGAAGTGCCGACAAACACTACCAAAATAAACAGCATATACAATGAATTAATCATTAATAACAAAACACTTAAAGAGGGTACGAAGTTTGGTGTAACCAACAAGGTTCTACCCGAAGAAGAAGTTATTAACAGGCTAATTAAAACGGCAAGAGAACAGCTTGAAAAGGGTGAGGATGTCCTTACTTCTGCAAGTATTCTTCTTTCCACTCAGTTAGGCCTTCGTATAAGCGAAGTTGTACTAATTCAAGAAGGCTGTTTAAGTGTTATAAACGGTGAGTACCAAATAACTTATCTGACTTCGAAAACACAAAAAACACCAGAACGGGTAACAAGACCTGCGAATGAAATAGTAGTTGAAGCAATTAGAGCCTTAGAGAAACACTCAAAGCCTTTAATAAGGCAGTTTGGTGAACCGTATCTCTTCTTAACTTATACAAACAGAAGAAAAGATCCAATCACCATTGCGAGTCACTCTAACTGGACAGCAAAAAGATTAAATCCTTTTATTAAAAAGCACGATCTGCGTGATGAAAAGGGAAATCTTTTAAAACTAACACAACACTATTTCAGACATATATTTGCGACTTATGCCCTTAAAGGTGGAATGAAACTCCACGATGTAGCTGAAATGATGAATCATAAGTCTATTATGATGACTGAGACTTATGACCATACCAAGGGACAAAAACAAGAGGTTATCAAGGATATTTTATCAGGTGAAGTTCCAGTGACAACGACTAATAAAATCGTACTGGAATCATTGGAAGGCGAAGAAAATCCGTTTAAAGGACTTACTACTGATCAAGTTGATAAAATGCGAAGAGCATTAAAGATAGAGCTATTACCTCATGGTATGTGTTTACATCACCCAATGCGTGGTGAACCTTGCGAACAAGATGGAGTATGCTTGGGCTGTCATGAATTCATAGCATCCGCAAGACACTTGCCTGTTTACGAAGCAAGGCTCGAAAGAGTCGAACAAGAATTAAATACTCTTGATAATGATAAGAGCATTTACACAACAAAACTTCGTTTTCAGCAAGGGATGTTAGAAAAATATGTTTCGGATTTACAAGAGAAACTGGCAGAGAAGGAATTCCAAGAGGCTCTTTTAGAAGTGGCAGGTGCTAAACATGACGAATGAGAAAAAACTAACTCTGGCAGAGCAAAATAGGCTCAGAACGACAGAGAAGGTCATAGAAGCTCTTGAAAAGTTGAAGAAGGGTAAAGATCCTATAACCATCAAAAGTGTTAGTGAGAAGGCAAATATATCACGAAAGACAATTTATAATCGACCTGATCTAAAGGCAATGATAGAGGAAACACAATCGCTACAAAGCGATTTAAACAGTTCTAAAAGGGAAGAACGTAAACCAAAGGGTTCAAGCCAAGCAGAGCAGATAAAACGTCTTAGAGAGAAGAATAAGGAGCTTGTAGAAGATAAGAAAATGATCTTAGAGCAAAATGCTATTCTCACTAAGAAAGTTACTGATTTACAAAATCGGATCGCTGACTTGGAAGATAAATTATATTCACAGGCTAATCTTAAAGTAGTGAATTTACCCCATAAATAACGTAGTATCAAATTTTGTCTGTAAGTTGGGATATATTGTTTCTGAATGAAACAAGTTTATCATAGCAGGAATTATTTAGATATTAAGTGAATAACTTTATAATCGCTCTGGATAAGAGAATAGATTGGGGGTATATACTTTATGAGCTACTTTGCATTCGTGTTGATAATTCTTATAGCACTGCTTGTGGATGTTTATTGGCTTGATGTTAATGGTAAACGTTGGGGTTGGATGAAAAATTGGTCTAAGCTCAATAAAACATTATTCTTTTCAGGTATTATTATTGTTTCAGCATTAATTTACTTTGCCTTCGGTGCGAAATATTTAAACTGATAAAGGCTACTATTTTACTTGAAACAATTAATACGAAAAGCGTGTGTTTTAATATCACCTAAAATAATTCGTAACGTCTAAAACCTCTGAAATCAGGGAACAATTTAAGGTATAGATTACACACGAATTATGGTATAATAACCTTACCCTTTGGAATACCAAAGATTACACACGTTAGAGTGGGCATAACTTCCATTCTAACTTGTAAGTCAATCATATAATCAACACTTAAAAGGAGGGAAAATCAATGGCAGGCGGACGTAAAGGTGGACGTGCAAAGCGTCGTAAAGTGTGTTACTTCACAGCTAATGGAATTACACACATCGATTATAAAGAAGTAGATTTACTTAAAAAATTCGTTTCTGAACGTGGTAAAATTTTACCTCGTCGTGTAACAGGTACAAGCGCAAAATACCAACGTAAATTAACAGTTGCTATTAAACGTGCTCGTCAAATGGCATTATTACCATATGTATCTGGTGAATAATAAAGAAAAGCGATGATTGAACTGACCTAGCCAAATGAGACATATATAAAACACCTATCCATATTAAATTTAACACTTTTTCATTAATTT